>NZ_JALBWT010000004.1:0-267876 GCF_023845525.1 Sinobaca sp. H24 | reverse complement strand
ACAAACTACAACCTAGCTTTTGCTTCTTATCTATTGGCTCTTCTGCCAATGAGTATCGTTTATATTATCGCTCAACGCTGGATTATCAGCGGGGTAACTAAATGAAAGATTATAGTGTTCAAAATAAAACCGAGCATAATCTACAAAGATTATGCTCGGTTTACTTTATTTTATAACGATCCTTCATCATTCGTATCAAAATGTAATCTTAGAACAAGTTACTTGTAAATTTCATCTTTCACAGTTAATTGCGTGTTTTTATTAACTCTTGAAACCAGTATGCAGATTTTTTTAAGGATCGTTCTCTATTTCTTTCTAAATTTATAGAAACTAAACCATATCGATTTTTAAAAGCATTCATGGGAGAAACGTTATCGGAAAAGGCCCAAAGCATGTATCCTTTACAATTACTGCCTTCTCGTACTGCTTTTAATAACCAAAATAGGTGATCCGTTATGAATTCTATTCGATAATCATCCTGAATAACGCCTTCTTCATTTTGAAAACGTTGCTCATTTTCAACTCCCATGCCGTTCTCTGCAATAAACCATTCGATATTTCCGTATTCTTCTTTCATTCTTAGTGCCATATCATACATAATGCGGGGGTAAATTTCCCAGCCTCTATAAGGATTCATTTTTTTCCCTGGAAGTTCAAACGGATCATAGTAATATCTGGGATGAAAAGGGACCTGCTCATTCCAGCCATTCATGCGTGCCTGCACCCGATGAGGAAAGTAAAGATTTAATCCTACGTAATCAACTGTATAGGTGCGTATAATATTTAATTCTTCTTCTGTAAATTGAAACGCAATATCATGTTTGTGCATCAAATCATATAATTCTTGAGGATATTCTCCTTTAATAGCTGGATCAAGATACATACGATTAAAAAAAAGATCATGTTTCTCAGCAGCTTCCTGATCATGCGGTGCTGTTGATCGAGCGTATGTTACTTCAGGATTTAGAATAACACCTATTTTAGCTCCCGTTTGTTCTGCGAGTTTTTTCTCACGAAACAATTTTACTACACGTGCGGTAGCAAGTGTTTTATTAAAGTTCCATTGCATCCATTTTTTAGTATTTTGTTCAAACGGGTAGCGGATAGCATCTAAATACATTCGTGTTTGTGGAACAATTGGTTCATTAAATGTAAACCAGTGTTTAACACGGTCTCCTAGTCTTTCCATTACCTTTTCGGCATATTTTTCGAATAAATCGACTACATATTTCGATTCCCATCCTCCATAGCGTTCAAATAGATATGCTGGAAGCTCATAATGTTCCAGGCATATCATAGGCTCGATTCCGTTGGCAATTAATTCATCTACTACGTTTTCAATATACAAAGCATATTCTTCATCTACGACCGCGTTCTCATAATCTATTAAATAGCGGGACCAGTTAATAGAAGTGCGAAAGTGTGTCAATCCAATAGTTTTCATATAGCCTATATCTTCTTGATATCGGTTTTTAAAATCGGTCGCCACAGCAGGGCCGTAACCGTCATGCCAAACGTGATGGTTTTCTTTATACCAGAGATCTATATATGAATCTTGATGATCTTTCTTTCCTGACCAGCCTTCGGACTGCCAGGCTGATAAGGCAGCTCCGAGAATGAAGTCTGGAGGGATGGTCCATTCTTTTTTGTGCATTATTTATTCTTCCTTTCCAATAATTTTTAAAGGGCTTTGTTTGTTTTCTCATTTGTTTCCTCTATTAAGGGATTTTCATCCTGTTTATCATGATTTTCTTGCTCATAGTATTGTTTATCCATAATTCGAATAAATGGCCACCAAATCGCCATAACAATCAAAAGATTAACAATTTGCAAAATCCCCCCAGCTATTGAACCAGTAGCTAAAACGCCGCTTATTACCATGGGGGTCGTCCAGGGAACATTTACTCCCGTTGGTGGTGGCAACTCCGTTTGCCATTAAGAGATAGGAAAAAGTAGTAGCCACCATAGGAGCTAATATCCAAGGAATAACAACTAAAGGATTCAGTACTATAGGAAGTCCAAATATAATCGGTTCATTTACATTAAAAATTCCTGCTGGTGTAGCTAATTTACCTAATTGTTTTAATTGTCTGCTTCGCCCAATTATTAAAATGAGTATAAGAACACCTAAAGTCATACCTGTGCCGCCTGTTCCCACAGTAAAAGTATCTATAAAACCTGAATTCACAATATGAGGTAAGGGTTCATTATTTTGGTAAGCACGAAGATTTTCTAACGAAAGAGTCTGCCAAATAGGCTCCATAACTGAATTAACTAATATTTGCCCATGTAGACCAAAAAACCAAAAAATCTGAGTGAAGAACACGGCCACTAAGGTAGCCGTTAAACCGCTTCCCAGGGCTAATAATGGAGCTTGCAAAATAGAATAAATAAAATTATGTATGTCTCCCCAAGGTGTAATAGAGAAAATTAAGTTAATAAACATAAAAGAACTGAGAGTTATAGTAGCCGGGATTAAAGTACTAAAAGATTTTGCAACAGCTTCAGGCACGCCCTGAGGCATAGTGATAACCCAATTTTTCTGGATGGTTTTTCTGTATATTTCAGAAGCTATAAAACCAACAATTATTGCTGCAAACATGCCTTCCGCACCTATACTAGCTACAGGAATAACTCCTGTAATTTCTTCCTCTTCGAGCTGAAATGGAGTAATAATCAAAAATGATGCAGTAGCTATTAATGCACCATGTAACTCTTCCACTCCATAATGTTTTGACAGGTGATAACCAATACCAAACGTTACGAATAAAGACATTATAAAAATGGTAGCCTCAGGGGCCGAATTCAAGAAAGCCTGGTAATTTTCATAACCACTTTCTCCAAGCCAGTTTTCTAAAAAGAAATATTCGAAAGTACTACGAACAATGAACCAAATATTATTAATGGCAATGCACCCATAAATGCGTCTCGTAATACAGTAAGATACAAATTATTACTGATTCTGTTGGCTACTGGCAGCATATATTTATCAATGACTTCTTCGCCTTTACTCAAATTCTTATCCCCCTTCATTTAGATAACGCTTACAAAAAATAGTGACAATGTTTAATAAACATAATGTTATTGGTTTTAAAAGATATCTACAATCTAATATATTTCCCCTTATTAGAGGAAATATATTAAGTTGCAATTTTTTAAATATCAATCGAATGTAGCGTTTATTAAAATAATAATAAAGAGCTTTATAATAAATACAGGAGGATAAGGCGAATGAGATTTTATCAATTTCTAATAGACACCTATGGATAATTAAAAATCTAAGATAAAGTCTAATATAGATAATGTTAAAGAAAGCAAAGAATATCAAGGCTATAGCAAGTTCAGAAAAAATCGTGCTTAGATCTTTTCTCCGGGAGCTATCGTTGTTAAGTTAATTACAATCGGTTCCGCCGTCTTTGGTTACGATATTCAATGGCTTATAGATTTATTACGAACGTTATCTTTTTCAGATCCTGGGGGATAACCAAAATTGAAAAATAGATTCAATTTACTTAGATAAAACAGTTCTCTACTTTAAAGAACTGTTATGAACGTCCGTAAAAGTATTAAATAAATTTTCAGTTGTTTTTTTATTTTTGCCTATATATTTATGGAATGAAAATTATGGTTTAGTTGATGATGGATCTAAAATTTTTTCTGAATACAGAGGGAGTGGATAAAAGGGAGAAATGAGGGTAGATGTAAGAAGAAGGGAGGACTTCAATTGAAATACATAGGTCTATTTATTGTATACACACTGGGTATTGGTATAGTTGCAGCACTATTCCGTATTATGTTGAACTTCATTGCGGGAGACCCCATTTTTCAAAACGCAGTACCGGCAGTGGTAAACGGGGCCCTCCTTGGTAGTCTCGGGGCCATCATAACGATTGTCTGGGGAGCAAATAAACAAAAAAAGCGTAGCAGATAAAATAATAAAAGATTAAAGCGAAGGTGACGTTCGTAGTAAATATAGTAAAATACTCGCTTTGCTTATATTTGCTATCCTCGTAATCCTATTCATCATTGTTTTCCTTAATAGAGAGAGCATTCTCGTGAGAAACTGCTTGTCTCATTTTTACATAAAGGAGGGCTCCATTGAGTATGGTAAAACTTCTATATATCATTATCGGACTCGGATTTTTCAGCTATTTTCCTATTGCTTATTTTGTAGGAGCCACGAGCACGTCAAACACATTTCTTGGCATCGTGGTATTTGGTGTTCTTGTAGATATCTATAAACGATATAAAGGCGAAGAGCCTTATAAAGAACGAATATATCAGGCCATCGTCATTTTAATCATATTAGGACAAGCCTACACATTTATGTTCGCTGGCCTACAGTCGTAATGCAGATATGAACCTTCGATACAGTATGCTTTGTTCTATAGTGCTTCTGTTAAAGGATAACCTGCTACGCTAACGAAGGCAGGTTATGTATTGGTTAAGTACCATGCCATACAAGGTAAATGGAGAAATGAACGAACGCTGTCAGTTATTGAAGGGGATATTGGAAGGATGTATCTTAGCTATTATTTCCCAGGAAACCGTCTACGGATATGAATTAGCGGTTAAATTACAGCTGCAGGGCATCGATGTTAAGGAAGGGTCTATTTACCCGCTGCTGCTGCGATTGCAAAAAGAAAAGCTGATTCATGGAGAAATGAGAGCTTCCGACAGTGGACCAAATCGAAAATACTATACGTTGACGTCGGCAGGAGAAGCTTCATTGGAAGCCTTTCGACAAAATTGGAATTCGCTTAAATCACCAGTTGACCAATTACTGGATAGGGGGGAATCATAAGTGAATACGCTGGTGGATGAAAACAACGAAAAACGAGAGCAGTTAAATGTGGAAAATAAAAAAGTGTATGAAGATATGCTTGTATACGTTCGTCTTTCATTTGATAAAAGCGAAGCGGAGACCGAAGAAGTTTTAATGGAATTATTGGATCATCTTCTTATTTTGCAGGAAGAAGGAAGAGATAGCAGGGCACTGTTTGGTTCCGATCCCAAACAATATGCCAGGGAATTTGTCGGTGAACTTCCGCAGGCTGTCCCGAAAAAAGTAAGTTCTTTATTCATGATGGGGATCTGCTATTTTTTAGGTTTTTACTTGTTTACCAGTGGGTTGATTCAAACGATACTTGCCTATGGGTTTCATCATTTGGAGCAAACGAAGACTTACAGCCTGGGGACGACGATCGTTGGGCTAATAATGGGAGTGGCAGCCTTGGCGATTTTAGCGTATAGCGTCTTTCGATATAATCAGTGGTCGTGTTTTCGGCATACCTCTAAAATAAAGGAATATATATTATCTGGTTTAATGTTCGCTGTCTTGCCAGGAGTGATCGTCTTAGCAATGTATTTATGGCTGCCTTCGTTTGGCCCAACCGTAGTCTTGCCTGTCTATTGGATGGGAATAGCTGGAGTAGTTTTTCTTATCATCGCCAAACTGTTAGAAAGAAAAATATAGAATGGAAATAGTAGAAAAAACCAATTGATAGCAGGTAGGAACAAATAGTTATTTTTATTCATCCTTTTGAAATGGCGGTATGTTATAACAAGAAAACCCCTTCTCCAGAAAAGTTCTCCTGAAGAAGGGGTTTTTGATAATTCTTTCATGAACTTTTATTCGAATGAGAATCATGATATCTAGCTTCTATTTTGACGTTTTTGAATCATATAATCTGCAAAAAGTTCTCCAGTCGTTAAACTCACCACATATAATACAAGGAGGACAATAAATAACAATACAACGGCATATCCTACTATTCCGGTAGACAATATGGCAGAGTTAAACATAATTAAATACAAACTGCTGATTAGTAAAAGTATGGCTATACCTGATGCTATACGAGTTATAGTCTTAGAATCTAGTTTTTTCTTTTGATTGTTTGTGTTAAATGCATTCATGTTTGGTATCACTCCTGTTGTTTTAGGTAATTTCGATAGTAAAATGTTATTTACTTCTTATAAAGTCATAGGATGCATTTGTGGAACGCGGGTGTCGATTTAATTTGCGCGAGAATCGAATGATTTTACAGAATTAGTTATGGGGCAGCTTGACTCATAGAGGTATGCTCTATTTTTGGCTGACAAAGCTTTCTTTAAGTGCTGCCTTGTTCTGTGGTACCCCTTTATCCTTAGACAGTATCCATCCGGCTGCGGCAATACCGACCAACACGATATAGAAAGATAATTTCCATAGAGTGGATTCTGCAAAATGTTCTGGGAGCACTGCTAAGGCTGGATGAGAAAGAGTGTGAACCATCAGCTTTACCCCAACCCAGCCGACAATAGCGAATGCAGCAATTTCAAGACCAGGTCTGCTTTCCAGTAAGGTGACAAAATACCCCGCAGCAAATCGCATAATGACCACCCCGATCAGTCCACCTGTCAGAATAACAAGAAACTGCCCGCCGTCCATTCCGCCGATCATGGGCAGGTTGGTTCGGGGAAGGGTCACCGCCAGAGCGACGGCGGCGAGAATAGAATCAACCGCAAAGGCAATATCTGCTACTTCCACTTTTGCTACGGTACGCCAGAACCCTGCAGGTTTTTCTTCGCTTTCCTGTGTCTTTTTTTCCACTGCAGCTTCTTTATGGAACCAGACTTTCCGGATAATATGATGGAGCGCAATCAATAAGAGATAAAGAGCTCCAATAGCCTGTACCTGCCATACGTCAATGAGAAATGAGATAATGAATAAAGAGGCAATACGAAAAACAAACGCGCCGGCCAGGCCGTAAAATAACGCTTTTTTCCTTTGTTCCGGTGGGAGTCTTTTGACCATCACAGCGAGTACGAGCGCGTTATCAGCAGCCAGCACTCCCTCAATAAGGATCAGGACAATAAGCACCCATCCGTATTCCATCAGCAGACTAAGTTCCATGTTTATCTTCTCCTTTTTTAGATAAACCCGTTACCCTGCCGCGATAGGTTTTATTGTGAATCCACACAAAAAACCTTCACCGCTGAGGCGGTGAAGGCATAAAAAAGCCCTTTACCCGTCTCATAGGTAAAGGTCTCGCAAACAGCACAAGGCTGCCAATAAAACCGGGGATTTCTCCCGTCCTGACGATTTTATTGAAAAAGCTACTCCCCTTTTTCCAAAGGATATTAAGTTATTTCTTATAATGTATCCTTCTATTGCCTCTTTGTCAATCTTATTTATTCTGGATGGTGGACCAAGTTTTCTGGAAGCATGTTTTACTGACAGGAATGGTGCAGTGCCAGGCATTTTGGCACAGATTTTCAAGATCAAGTGTCACAATATCAAGAGACGCTCTCCATAAATTAACGCATCACACAGCAGTTGGTTTTACTTTTATGTTGGATAGAGCACTGCGGCGTGGAGTCTAATAAGAGATAAACTGAGTGAAGTTTCCGTTTTATCAATGAAGTTCCTCAAATGGAACCAGACTATTTGAGAGTAGTCTTCAGCTGATACTAAAGGGACCAAACGACAGAAACATACCCAAGTGAAAAATGAATAAGACAATAAGTATTACTGTGTACAGAAGCATAATCATAGAGGTTTTTTTTTGGCTGTCTAATACATAATATTTCACTAAAAGAAAGGAGCGGGAGAAATAGAAAACAAACGTGAAAATAATGAACATCGTTCCAAGTGGATAGGTAATCGACCGCCATGAACCCAGATAGGAATAAAAAGAAAAACTGAGATTATAAAGCAAAATACATGGAATAAAGAGTGTCAGCATATCACTGAAAATTTTTTGCGTACTTCTTTCAGTCGCAGAATAACGCCTGCTGAACCAGCGGATCACATAAAAGTTCACAAACACGGCTGGAACACTTAACACAAACAATGTTTGTCCCAAAAAAATGTACACAAATATTCCTATGCTTTCATAAACAGGAAGAAAAGTTACCATGATGATTAGGTTAACTGCATATAAGACAAAGGCAAGCAAAAGAAGAAACAGTATGAGGAGAAAGATACTGTTTTTAATCGTAAAATGATGATCCTTCTTAATATTTTTTCTGGGGGCGCTCAAGGCGTTTACAAAAAAAGCCCACATGCTTAGTTTCTTTTCAGCGGATTTTGTCATAATAGCTCCTTTTGACAGTAGATAGAAATGCTTAATTATTAAGTGAAAACTTAAAGAGTGCTTATTGATTTTTACAATCTGCTATTAGATATATTCGGCGGCTGGTATTAAATTCCTTTTTACGAAAAGACGCAGGCAAAATAAGTTTATACTCGCAAGGGTGAAGAGGAGAAACTATGCTGAATTTGCAGGTATAAGTATAGATCTAAATAAATATTCCAGTTCATTTTAGATCAATTCAAATGTGAGATATGTTGATCTGCGGCTGCAATAAAATAGCCAGCCTTTCCCATGGATAATTCCCAAGGAAAAAGCTGGCATTAGTCAAACTACCTGATTCTTATTAACTTACATAAGATATAAAATTATCTACTCTTTAGGCTTTTGAACGATAGCTTAGATTATGCTGTTTTAAAGTCTTGTCTTTACCGAACAGAAAATGTTTTTCCATATCAGGCGAGTATTGGGAATTGATGGTCTCTAGTCCAGTTGCTTCAGCAACCGCCCGTACCATAGCGGGAGAAGCACCGCAGCATAATCCGATGTAATTGACCCCGGCATTTTTCGCTTCTTTTGCCCATTCAGCCAATTCATACCGATTGTGGGACAGTGGCTCCAGTGCTGTTGGAAATGTCGTTTCTGTAGGCAGATGGCAGCTGCATCCGCCGTCCGGCAAATTGAAAAATGTTGGGTGTTCTTCGGTGGTGCGATAAGGAACAGGTAGTCCGCCTACGTAACCATCCACCTGAGCGCATATTTTTTCGAGGTATGGCTGCATAGTATCCGGTCCGCGGAAACAATTCATTCCGACGACTAGTGCGCCTTTCTCAGACAGTATTTTACAAGAGTCTTCTACGGTATAACCGTCCCGCAGTATATTTTCACCCATTAGTCCAAGCAGAATGACAGCCGGCAGTCCCTGCTTCTGGATTTCCTCCAGTGCGATTTCTGCCTCCTCATGGTAGTAAAACGTTTCGCCATGAATGTAATCAACGCCTTCTTCTTTACACCATCCGATCATCTCAGCAAACATGCCTCTGACTTTTTCTTTCGCTTCCGGGTCCTCCGGATCAAAAATATTCGTATTGGATATATTACCCGCTACCAATGCTTCTTCCGTTGGGTGTTCTTTGGCTACTTCCTTCGCTAAGCGGATCGCACTTCGGTTAAGCGGTTCCAGTAAATCTTCCTTGCCGATGATGCGCATTTTTTCTCTATGGGCGTTGTATGTGAAAGCAAGTACCACATCAGACCCCGCCTTCATAAAATCACGGTATGTTTCTTTCAGGGCTTCCGGATTTTCCAGAGCCACTTCCGGTACAAAGGAGCCTGCCTGCAAATAGCCTCTGCGCTCCAGTTCAAACAGAAACCCCTCTCCGGCAATAACCGTTCCTTCTTTAAGTCGTTGTTCTAAGCTGCGTTTCATCACAATACTCTCCTTTTTCTCTCTATTATTCTTTAATTCTCCTGGCATTCGTCTAACAAAATAACCCCCTTCTTTATTTAAGAAGGGGGTTTGACGAAATACGACAAATTGCTCTTCTTATCTTCAAGCCTGCTGCTTCTGGAATTAGCACAGTACTATTACTAGTCCGCTGCTGAAGTGTCAAAGGGCCAGTCCCTCCACTTCTCTTGATAAAATAGTTGTGTATTAAATTAGTAATATTTAGAATACAATCGCTGTTGATGAAAGTCAAGCAGAGGTAAAACATTTGTTTTCAAAACTTAAAAGTACGACCTTAGCTGGATCGCTTTGGCTGGAATGAAGTAGAAATCGTCCAAGGCTAGAAGCCCTATCGCTCCATATATTGTACTTGTTTTTGCTTTGTTATTAACTATTAGATGATGCCCATCAAAAAAGTTTTCATCAACCTCTACCTTTGTAAAACCCTTTTATCGATTTAAATTGCAATTAAGTATATGATTACCTTGTATGAAAAACTTAGCAATGGGGTGAAGTGAATGAGTACAGCTTTAATCGTTGTCGATATTCAAAATGACTATTTCCCGGGTGGCAAAATGGAATTAAGCAATCCTGAAATTGCAGCTGCGAATGCCGCTAAAGTTATTGAATGGTTTAGAGAGAACCACAACGGCCATATTTTCCATGTTCAGCATATCGCAGGCGATCCCGCTTTAGGTTTCTTTCTTCCGGATACAGAAGGGGCAGAACATCATGAAACGGTTCAGCCACTGAAAGATGAAAAAATCATCGTCAAAAACTTTCCCAACAGCTTCTTAAATACGGAATTAGAGAGTCAATTAAAAGAAAAGGGTATAACAAAGGTAGTAGTGGCAGGGATGATGACACATATGTGTATCGATGCTACTGTTCGGGCAGCTGTAGATTTAGGCTATGAAACAACGCTTATCGAAGATGCCTGCGCGACAAAAGAGTTGACGTATCAAAATAAAACCACTTCAGCCGAACAGGTTCATTATTCGTTTGTAGGCGCACTGCAGGGCATGTATGCAGAAGTGAAGTCAACCGAAGATTTCCTGCAGCAGAAAACTACCAATTAAGTAAAAATTAATAACAACGTCCGTAAAGGTCATACATGACTTTACGGACATTTTTTATGTTGTTTGTACTTTATAAATCCCATCTTTTTTTAACTTGAAAGCAATCGATTTAATTTCTTAAAAGGGTTATAGGACGCCAAAGAAGAATACATAAAGAGACGGGTTTCTCACCTTAGAGAATAGTGTTAAACGGAAGACAATGAAGAAAGTGGAGGGAAGAACATGGGAAGGGTATGCTTGGGGATGATCTTATCGGTGGATGGGTATATCAGCGACCGGGACGGGAAACTAGGAAAGCTTTACGAGAGCTTTGAACCGAATGAAGTCATTCAAGCGGAGATGGCAAAAACGGGAGCGGTTGTGATGGGACGGAATACTTTTGATATGAGCGAAGATCCGGATGCCTATGCAGATAATTATGAATTTCAAGTGCCTTTGTTTGTATTGACCCATCATCCACCAGCTGAACATCCAAAGGAAAATGAAAATCTCACCATTACATTCGTAACAGATGGTATCGAAAGCGCGGTTCATCAGGCTAAACAGGCGGCCAAAGAGAAAGATGTAGTGGTGCTTGGGGCTGACGTCGGCCAGCAGTTATTAAAAGCGAATCTGGCGGATGAACTGCAGGTTGCGTTTGCACCAATCATTCTTGGACAGGGGATGCGCTTATTCGACCACTTGGAAGAATTCGAGATTCAACTGGAAAAACTGCGGACCATTGAGACCGCAAAACAAGTGGAAATCTGGTATAGGATCATTAAGGAAAGTAAAAACGACCAATGAGCAGGTACCGCTTAATAGTAGAGTTCAAGTTTTCAGTTACCGCTTCCCAATAAATTTAGAAAAAAACAATCTAAAAACTAAGCATGTTATTCCGAAAAGAATTAACCCCCATTGAAAAGAATAAAGAATGTATTCTGTTACATCATTGATATTTATAGGAGAAGAACGAAGTAAAAAGAAAACTACACCTAAGGTAAACAACGCGATACTAAAATACGTCCATCCTCTTTTTGTACTTAAATCCATTGGCTGACTCCTTTTTTGGTTTTAGCTTATAATTATTATTCAGTTACACTGTAGAAGACAAGTTATATTTAGAATAATGAATCTGATAAATGAAGTGATACCTTACGAAGCCACCCAGGCTTTAATAGAGGGGGAAGCTGTTTGAAAGAATCAACGTATAAAGTCAGTCGATTAATCTTGTACTTTTTCCTGGTATCTATATTTCTATTCATATCGGGAAATACCGGCCGCTATTTCATCGAAACGCAGGGAATGAACCGAGAGACAGCGCTTTTCCTTCAGGGCATTATGTTTACCGGGTGACTCTTGCCGTTTTGTATTGGCTGAAAGCAAAGAATCCTGATTTGTTTAAAAACATCGGTTTAACAAAAGCCGATTCCCGAACTAAATGGTTCGTTGGGGCAGCACTGCCATTGCTTCTGCTTCTATCAGGGATTATCACCGCTGCTTTGTTTGGAGGCATTGAAAACGTCCGCCTTAATTTGACCGGCACTATTCTGCTTGCCGTTTTGATTAATACTATCACGGCATTTATGTATGAGGCATTCCCGGAGGAAGTGTTTATTCGAGGCTTGATATTTTCAGAACTGCGAAAGAAATATCGATTTATTATTTCCTTGTTTCTGCAGATGCTTCTTTTCATGTGTGTGCCTTTACTGGCTATGTCATTAGCCGCTCTATTTTTTAATCAACCGATGCAGCTGACTATCGATTATTTTATATTGCTCTTTGCGTTCGGGATAGCCCTGCAGCTGTATCGCGAATATACAGGGTCGTTATGGATGAGCATTTATTATCATCTGATGTACCTTGAAATTGCCAGGTATATTTCCGGCGGGGGAGTATACGATCCTGATGCAGCGCTGCTGGAATTTGATGAAATATTTGGGGGATTTATGACGCTGTATTTATCCTTTTTGTTTATGGTTCTCTTAAGCATTGCTGTCCTGACCGTACTAATAATTATAGATAAAAAAAGAAGCAGGTCGATTTCCAATATAGTATAAATGGTAACAATTAACAAAGCAGATTAAAAAACCAATCCAGGGTCTGCTCCTGAATTGGTTCAATTTTAGTATGACAAAGGCTTTTGATTTGGAGAGCGGAAACGCTTTACTTCTTTTGAGCGCAGTGCTGCATGCTTGGTGCTGCGGTTATTCATCCGTTTGCGCCACATGCGGAAAGATGATGCTTTCATTTCTTTTCTCATAAGCTTAATGACGTCTTTTTCCTTTAAGCCGAACTGCACTTCAATCATATCAAAGGGAGTCCGGTCTTCCCAGGCCATCTCTACAATACGGTCGATATCTTCCGGAGTCAGGCGATTGGTTTCTTTCATGATCATGCCTCCTCGATACTGCTGTAAGGGTATTTTATCAAAACGACAGCGCTGGATCGAATAATAGGTACCGGAAGAAGATCACTTACATAAACCACTGAATTTACCCTTATACTGTAAGAATAGTAGTGTTATATCTTTGAAGCCTATCGGACGGAGGGTTCGCCTATGCTTATTCCATTTATCGTTGGTATTGTGTTCGTCATCATCCATTTTTTTGCAGGTGCTCTGATCCCTTCTGGAAAGGTTATGCGGATGAAATGGTTTTCATTTTCAGGAGGACTGGCGGTCTCTTATATTTTTATTTACCTGCTGCCGACGCTGCATAAAGAACAGACCGATATTGAAGAACCATACCGACATTTTACGATGGAGTCAGAGGTTTATTTTGCCGGGCTTATTGGCGTTGTTCTTTTCCTGGGTATACAAATTATTATTAAGCAGAACTATATTTCCCATACCTCTTCTTTCTGGTCAGCCATTTCCTTTTATGCGTTATACAATGCCCTCGTTTCCTACACCGTTTTGTCCTTTGAAGTATCCGGTATTGAGGCGGTTTTTTTATTGTATAGCGATTGGGCTTCATTTTATTGCGGTAGCTCATGAGATGTGGCGGGAGTTTCCCCATGAATACACTAAGTACGGCAGGTACATGCTTGGGTCGGGAATTGCGATAGGGTGGATTGTTGCTTTAAATATTGATCTGATTCCTCTTTTTAGATCATTTATTTTTGCCCTTGTTTCAGGAGCGATGATTTTTACCGTGTTTAAACATGAACTGCCAAGTGAAAAAGAAACGCACTATCCATCTTTTTTGATTGCTGTTTTGATTTACTCCGCCATAACGATGTCTTTAAAATTTTTCTTCGAATGGTAGCAAAGCCGCTTACAGATAACATGAGGAGGAGAAGGGCTGATAAAAATAATGTTAGACCGGGGAACTGTTTACTTTTTACATAAAGGAGGAATTACATGCCTGTATGCCAGAGCTGTACACACACGTGGGGATGGTGGGAAACGGTAAAGTGTTCCTTTGCTGTTCAACAGGGGATGACGTGCCCGTACTGCAAATCAACGCAATATCCGACAGCGCGCTCAAGAAAGATAGCAAGCGGGATGGTATTCTTAACTCTATTTATTGTATTTGCTTTAAATTTTGTCTGGGGGCCTTCCATTGCTGCCGTAATCGCTTTTTTAATAGCACTGCCAGTATATTCGGCTTTATATCCAATATATCTTACACTTTCCAACCAGGAAGAACCGTTATTCTGAGTCGGCGTAATGATGGCGAAAGCATTCCAAGAAGGATCGGCTAAATAAAAAAAGAAAGGCGCAATGCTTTTAAGCACTGGGCCTTTCTTTTTTATGGATGCTTAGTGGTCAACAGTAATATCCCCATTATTTGAACGCAGCGTTACAGGGATTTCACCTTCTCCAAAAACCTCATTGGAATTATCTTTACCGAATAAACGAGCAGTACCATTATCGGTTTTGATAGCAAAGTCGGCATTGGCCGGTTTCGTTTCGGTGCTTATTTCAATGTTTCCGTTATCCGTTTCCAGGTCCATTGGATGTTCAATCGCATTCGTTGAAAGAGTAATGTCCCCGTTATTTAATGTCCCTGATATATCTCCCTGAACCTCTGCCATTTCAACATTTCCATTGTCTGCCGTTACTTCTGTGCGTGAGCCCGTCATATCTTTAAGCCTAACATCTCCATTGTTCGTGTCCGCTTTCATCGATTCGACGTTAAGCCGGGAGGCATGAAGATTGCCGTTATCTGTTTTCATGACCACAGACTCATAGGTGGATTCAGGCAGATAGACCGTCAGCTTAGCTTCTTCGGAAAAAAGGCCAATATTGAATACTTGGGGGCTTTCTGCGGATTCAATAAATAAGGTGTTATCTCTTACTTCCATCATGACTTCGTCATCAGGATTTTCCGAATCCAATCCCTGCATCTCTACGCGGGTAACAGAGTCTTCTGTCGGCAGCAGTTCTATGCTGTCATTGTTTAAATCCATGGAAAGATTGATAAAAGGTTCATCCAGTGTTTTTTCAGCCGAATACGCTTTGGAGTCGAGCTGATTAAAGGAGAATATGCTTCCGGCTATACCAATGAAAATCAAGATAAAGGACACAAAAATAATTTTTTTACCTGTACTCATATTTTGCTCCACCTTTCACCAGACGCATATTGTAGTGCAAATACCAAATAAACGTTTTTGTCAGCCATTTGGTCAGCTTGAGCATTCCAAATGAAATCAAGAGGCCGACTCCTGCGAGCGTAAGGGCCATGAAAAATTCGAATATACTGCTTGCCTCGGGGTTAACTATTAATTCCGCCAGTACTAAAACAGGAGAAACGGTAAAAGAAATGCCTACAGCCCATCCGGCAAGCACAAGGCCGAGCAGTCCAATAAAAGGACCAAGAACGATAATAAGGTTGAAGAAGCTTAAACCGGCTACTGCCCATATAGCGCGAAACACATTTCCTGTTGAAGCTGCAGATTGAACCTGATCTAAGTGATAGACAGCCAGCATTTCTTTTCCAATCTGCCCGGGGGAGCCAAGAGAAGAGGAGATGTCTTCTTCTGTCTGCCCTTCCTGTTTTCCTATAAAGAAATGTTCTTCAAAGTCCTGGAAAATATCCCGGCGTTCTTCGTCTGGCAGCTTTTTAAAGAATGATTCAGCTCTTTCATGAACTGCTGCTTATTCATCGTTTACACCTGCTTTTATAATTTGATTAACCCCTGTGGAAAATTCATTCCATTCTTCAATCAGCTGCTTGAGGTATGTTTTTCCTTTTGCGGTCAGACTGTAGTATTTGCGCGGAGGGCCTTCTGTTGATTCCTGTAAATAAGTGGTGAAATATTCTTCCTTTGTCAGCCTTCGCAAAAGCGGGTACACGGAGCCCTCAGAGATCGCTATATGCCTGGAGACGGTTTGTACCAGCTCATAGCCATAGCAGTCTTTTTTATCTAAAATAACCAGAATACAAAGTTCCAGAACACCTTTTTTAAATTGGATATTCACAGCCGTTCATACACCTCATTTCCCACTACTGTTTATTGTTCAGTACTGTTGTTAATAATATAGCACTTAGTACTGTTCATTGCAAGGTACTGTTTGGAAATTTATCTGGCTGCAGAGCATATTAGAGAAAAATGATGGAAAATGTTAACATTTATTAGAGCGCAATTTACTTATGGAGGAAGATAAACATGAACACGACACATACGTTATACAAAGAAGCGGCCGATTTGGTTGAAAAGAAATATCCTTCCGGCTGGGGAGGGGCAGCAGCAATAAGACTGGAGGACGGCACGGTATTAACGAGTATAGCTCCGGAAGTAATCAACGCTGCGACAGAGCTTTGTATGGAAACAGGAGCCATATTAGAGGCTCATAAATTAGGACAAAAAGTAACGCACTCTCTGTGTATAGCCCGGGATGATGAACAGTCTGCCTTTGAGGTTCTGTCTCCCTGCGGCATCTGCCAGGAACGGCTGTTTTATTGGGGAGCCGATGTTAAAGCTGCCGTAACGATACCAGGAAAAAATGAAATCATTTTTAAAACGCTGGCAGAGATTCAGCCTTATCATTGGACAGCTGCGTTAAATCAAGAAGAGGAATGAAAAAATTATTCTCTTTCTTAAAAAGGAGGGGAGGTGCGAATGACTACAAGTCTGTTTATTTTGCCTGTTCTTTTTTCAGCGGCAGCTTTTCTTCTTTCAAGAGGAAAGGGGACTTTTCTTATTGCAGGCTATAATATACTGCCCGAGAGTGAAAAAGAAAAGTATGATGAAGTTGCCTTATGCAAGTTTATGGGGGTCGTGATGTACGGCATTTCTTTAGCAGTTTTCCTGCTCGCGCTGTACGAGGTAATAGAACATCTCATTCTTCTTGTAACAGGCGTTGGTTTATTAGCGATATTCACGATTCTAGTGTTTATTAAGGTGTATACGAGAGATACGTTTAAAAAATAGAAGAATGATATGAAAATATAAACTAAAAGAATCCAATCATGTAAAAATGATTGGATTCTCAGGTTGTTGAGAAATGAAAGAAACAAGGTTGTTTTTTCCCGTGGATCGTTCGATCCACGTTTTTTTCACTTCTTTCGCAAAAAATCGTCCTCTAAGCCGACCGTTTGGCGAGATAGAGGGCGATTTTTTTCATGTTTTGACAGGCAGCGGTGAGATGGGCTGCGCTTGGACAGACGGGTGCCCGCGATACCGCGTGTACCGAAAACCGTGGAGCTCTTTGGCATCGCCAAAGCTCCGTTCGATGGTCTGGCTGCGTAAATGGTACAAGGCTTTTCCTGTCTTCGTTCGTTTTCTTGCTCGCGCCCGGTCTTTCCCATCCTCCCATATATGTCGGCTAATTAACCGGGAGGAAGCGGCAGGCGAAAAACAAGTCTCCCGCATCGGACAGCCCTGACAGTCCTGCGGGCGGGAACGATACTGACGATATCCTTCCCGATCGGTAAGGCGGTAGGTCAACATACAGCCCATCGGGCATACATAGGCTTTTTTGGACGCGATGTATCGAAACTTCCGTTTCGGCAGGTACCGGCGGCTTTTTCCGTAGCGACGGTATCCCATCACCGCATAAATTCCCTGCTCTTCGAGCTTTTTGCACAAATAGCCTGTAAAATAGCCGGCGTCGAGCGCCACCGCCTCTACCGGGAAATCAAACGTAGCCCGCTGCACCTCCAGTCGGTCCAGATACGGATCCGCATCGTGGACGTTACCGGGCGTGATATAGGTATCGGTAATGATATTATATTTGGCGTCCACCGTCCGGTGGTCGAGGTAGAAAAATCCCTGCGGTTTGCCATCTCGCATCATGAATCCACTATCCGGATCAGTCCGACTGATTCGGGTCATCGCTGGGTCGGCGGGCTTCCTCTCCTTCCGGGGTCCGAGCGCTTTTTTCCTTCTTTTTCCCGATCGGCTTGCACTTCGGCTTCCAGTTCTGCTAGATAGGCAGGAACTTTGGGGGATTTGGCTTTACGTAGAAATTTGTTTTTATTGGCATTCGCTTTGACATGGGTGGAGTCACTCACTAAAATCCGACCGTCCACCAATCCATGGCCCTCTGCTTGACGAACAATGGCATTAAAAATATCTTCAAATACGGTGGTATCCAGAAACCGGGTCTGACGGTTCCAGCTGATCGTGGAATGATCTGGAATGCGATCCGTCAGAGAAAGACCAAGAAACCAACGATAGGCGACGTTGGTCTGAAGCTCTTTTTCCAATTGCCGTTCCGAACGAATGCCATAAAAATAGCCGATAAACATCATTTTAAACAACGTGATCGGTGGAATGGAGGGCCGACCGATGGTCGGCGAATAATAGGCAGCCAGTTTTTCTTCAATAAACTGAAAATCAATCATCGTATCAATGGTGCGGAGAAAGTGATCAGCGGGCACCAGTTCTTCTACAGAAACAGTCACTTGATCGCGTCGATGGTTTTTGGCTTTGCCAAGCATCTTAGGATCGCCCCTTTTCTTTTCAGTATACGACCATTCCAGCTGCTTGCCCACAAAAAAACTGCCGAGAAAGAAAACTTTCTCGACAGCCTGAGAATCCAATCATGTAAAAATGATTGGATTCTATATTGATCGTGTAGTCGTCGATTTTCTTTCCGTTAAAACCCGCCGGAGCCTCCACCTCCGCCGCCTATACCGCCGCCTCCTCCAATTCCACCGGTTCCAGAACTGCTGAAGGAGCCTGCCGCTTCTGCAGTCGAAGATTCGAACTGTGTACTGGCCAGAAAACCGGCTGTCATGAATATTGGAATGTTGCTGGTATATCCTGCGGAAGCTTCAGGTGCTGTCGAAAATTCCTTTGTGAGATCTCCACTCATGTTCTTTACGGATTTCAGGTTCAAGCCGAGTCCGTAAATAAAAGCAATCTTCTGCTCCTCGGGCGGGAGAGTCTGCCAGTCTTCTGTTTCATAGCGGTCTACTTCGTCTTTGTAATCCTTCCAGTCCCGGAGCAGTTTCCATCCTTTTTCCGTGCGGGGCTGGTAAACTAACGCATAGCCGAAAACAAACATAAATAACACAAGCAGGAGGAGAAACGGAACGAGCATTCCGTTCGCAAGAAATATAATACCAAAAGCTAAAGTAATTATAGCAGCGACTCCGAGCCCCATCTTGAAACCGAGTTTATTAATTTTTAAATCGGCTTCTTCTTTTTCTGCAATAACGGCTTTCTGCCATTCTGCTTTTTTTGCTTCAAAGGTTTCATAATTCGTTTCGTCTTTTAAATAATCGGACATGTCCGAAAGCTGAAATACACCTTCTTTTCCCATTTCATCAAACAGCATGGAAACGAGAATTTTCTCATGCGTCATCAAGTTCTTCCGGCTTTCCAGACGAAAACTGTCTTTACCTGCCTGTGTTACTTTATCCTGCCTGACAAGATCAAGCAGGGAAGCGGTAAGTATTTCTGAAGACACAGCAGGGCGTACATAATACATCGTAGCAGGCATGCTCATCTGCAGAGGCGGCGCTCCGGGAGTAAGATTATTGGAGTAGGCGCTTTGTTTGAAGTGGCTGTATTTTCTCCGATCCACGTATATAACGCTTAAAAATAACAGGGCAAGGGCGGGAATGGCTATAGGTGCCATAGTAGATAGAAAATCCTGTCTTGCAGCGGAAGCAGCTGCGGCTTCTTCCTGTTCTTCCTTATCCTCTTGAATGGATTCTGCCGCGGAGCCATCAGCAGTTCTGGTTACCCCTTCAAATAATGCCCCATCAAATGCGGCGCGGACGTCTCCATTTTCTCCGCTATCCACCTGTCCCATATCAAACAGCACGTATTCATCAGTTATCTGTTCCGAATTTTCGGCTTCATCGTAGCCGATCGCTTCTATTTCTTCTGAGGCTCCCGGGGGATGCACACGGATCTGCATGGACTCGTAACCGGTTTCGTTGGATTCGTCAAAGAACGCCCAGTAAAACTCGCCGAGATCATCGTAACGTTCCACGCCGTCCTCAATTGTGTACTCCAAATCGACGGTAAAACGGTCATCCTCTCCCGGGCGGAGAATGCGGTGCACGATTTCCTCTTCCGTCTCAATTTCCAGATGTTCGCCGTTTTCAAATGCCTGTAAGTTTTCAATAGATGCGTATTCCGGATGATTCAGCGTCCTGACAACGCCATTGAAATCTCCTTCAAAATCATAAGTGAATGATTCTTCCACCTGCACGCTTCCATCTTCCTGCAGAAAAGCGTCAATTTCTGCTTCCGGTATCGTTAGTTCAAACGCATGAGCGTTCATTGGAAGTGAAAGCAAAAGCAAAGAAGAAAGCAGCGCAGTATTTGTTTTTATTCTCATGCGAATCCACCTCTCAGCGTAAGGTTACGCGTTTTTAAATAAAAAGGATTAGCTTATCATGAAGAACAGGCTTCGAAAGAAAAGCTTCTTATAAGTAGATATATGCTGCTGTTTTATGTAAAAATTTTATAAAAAAGAAAAAATTTCATTTATTTGCTTTGGTTTGATAACCTGAGTTCAGTATACCTTGTTCATTTAGTAGAGTAAATAAAGCGAAGAAAATGGCTGAGGTTGGCATAGCTTTATAAATATTGGGAGAACAACTGCCAAATGCAAATAAAAAAATATGTTCAAACACACGAAAGGGGAACCAGACATGATAGAAGTGTTAGGTGCTATAGCTTTAGGTATAGCGCTCTATTTTTGGAGCAAGTCGATGAAAAAGAAGGATAAATAAGATACCAAAAGTTAGATCACATACAATTTTTTAACTAAGTCTACTTTATATTTTTAAGCAGCTTTACATACTTTCCATACTCGTCTTCCTCCGTACGTAATACATTAGTAAATCCTTTCTTCTCATAAAGGTGTCTTGCATTAAAGTTATCTGCATCAACTCCAAGCGCTATTTCTTCATATCCAAGGTGTTCAGCGTAATCAATTAAATAATCAACAATGATGTGACCTATTCCTCGATTTCGATATTCCTCTTTGACAATCATATGGGATAGATATACTCGTTTATCTGGAATGGTGTACTCTGGATCATCGTTTTTAAAAACTAATGATCCCTCAGCTATAAATTGATTATGCTCTGTATAAATAAAGGTAATCCTATTTTCATTGACTAATTCGTCATAAAATATTCTAGTCATTTTCGGATTCTTTTTCATATTCCAAATGCTGCTGCATTTAGGATAGTCTTTAAGCTTTAATACAGTTATTTGATAAGAAATTATTGTCCAGCTCCTTTTATAAAAGTATCTGAGGGTTTGATTTGACTGAGAATAACAGCCATTTTATACGATAGGATAGAGAAATAATATGGAAAATGTTAACATTAATTTTAGCAAAATTAAATGAAATAGGTAGCTTTATCAAGGGGAAGCGATTAGAAAGCTCGAAAGTTAATGGCTATCTAATTTTTAATTAGGAGTGATCTATTGAATTCGAAAAGAGTAAAAAAATCATTACCTTTATCCAATCGTTGGGGGAACTGCAGCGATAGTGATTAATTTAATTGGTTCTTTTATAGGTGTCATTGAATTAAGTCAGTCATCTTTTGGGATGTTGGCGGTGGCTTTGATTATTGTATCTCCATTTTTAGTGTGTCATTTTATAGACAGTACGAAACGTCCAAATGAAAGAAAAAAATAATTATGGCTGATTTATATTAAAAAATCTTAAAATCAACAAGAAGTAAAATGGAGGAGTTCAGATGGATTTTATATGGTTAGGGTTAGGAATTGCTATAGCAGGCTATTTGATAGGAGATGGATTAAAAAATTTTAAAAATCCAGATGCTGAAAATATTTTTGATTCATTTGATGAAGATCATGAGCTTATTAAAGAGAACAATGTTCATTATTTTATAGGGGTTTCTAAGGAAGATGCAAAGCATATGATAGCTGAGCACCCGAGTATTCCCCATATTACAATAAACAACAACGTTTATTATCCAAAAGGGAAATTGCGTGAATGGTTAAAGAACATAGAAAGCTGAATCATTGAAGGGAAGCCACATTTTCAAGTGAGTTGTCTTCAGAATTACGGATTTATTATGCTCACCCCGTCTCTCAGCAAATATATTAATAGTTATTATAATTTAAAAATAAGACGAAAATTAAGAAAGGAAGCATATGCTCGTATTTGGTCCATTGCTTGATGCCGTTATAATAGGAAGTATACTCCTTCTCCTAACGGTCATTTTAAGAATGCTGAACACGTCTAGATTTATAATGATGATTCCAGTAATTTTGATTAATTTATCAGCTCTGGCAATACTATATTGGAGTTATGAATTCATTCGTGGATTTGAAGGGATGGGCGTGGCTTTTTTATCTTTTTTTCTGCTTTTGTTTTCTATTCCTTCATGGGGCGTGGCGATTAAAAAAAGAAAAACATCAGTTTAACGAGTCATATGGACAAAAAATAATTAACGCAATTCATGAAATAACCGCGCTGCCTATAATAAACAATCCTAATATAGACCAGGCCACCCCATCCCAGTCTCCAACGTATAATCCTTAAATGGCTGTCAGGATTCCAATTCCAGTAGCTGTAAGTGAAGGGATGTAAAGCATTCTTCGCAAAGCATGTTTTTTATATAACGTTACGGAAAGAAAAAGAAGAAGAATACATTCTATGACACCTATATAAAGAAATATTTGAGGACCATTCATCTATTCACCTCCAATCTTATGCAATGCTCCTATTGATTATGTTTTAACATGGGTGTTGATTCTTTTTTATGGCTCACTTATCCCCATAGCAAGCAGCAGTAGAAAAGCAACACTGAGCCCAGTCAAATTCAAAACCATTCCGGCAAACAGCCACCACTTGTTTTTTGATAAAGCTGCAAAAACCAATCCGATAATCGAGAAAATGCTTAATAATTTAATCACTGCATATATATCTGAATGGGGACCGCGCATTATATAAAAAGTGGCGAAACTAACAGCTGCCATTAAGAAAGATAGCAATCCAAATTTACTCATGATAAACCTCCTCGACGTCCTATGGTTCAAACCTCTGTCACTATAACAACAAGTCTAATAGAAAAGAGAGTATCAAAACCATCATATAATTCTCATATTTTATGTAAAAAATAATAAGAAAAAGAAAAATTTACCTTTGTTTATTCTTATTTGATAATCTGAAATCAGCATACTTTGGTCATTTAGTGGAGTGAACATCTTAAAGGAGGTTCCTTATATTAGAAAAAGATGGATTATTTTTGCTGTTCTCTTTTTAATTGCTGTTGGTCTCTTTTTTTGGTTCATTGGATCGTCCCGCGCTCCGGAAGAAGCGTTAGGTTTCACAGGAGAATATGCTATTAGTGAAAACGATGATCGTTTAGCGTATGTCATAAATACGGATAAGGGGCATGAAGTGTATGTTCGTTCAGAGGACCAAAAAGATGAAATGATCTATCAGTCTGAAGAGCAGATGGAAATAACGACACCTTTATTTACAGGGGATAATCAAGTTATGTTTGTAGAAACAACAGGAGCGCCGGACGAACCACCTGGGGAACAGAAATTTCAACAGGTATTTAGTAATATTATTTCTGTCGATATAGAAAATGCAAATACATCTGTTCTTTTGGAGGCGAGGGGATGGATCACGACCATTCTACAGGAAAATCCTGACGGTCCGATCATTGTAGATGGCGTGCTGGTAAGCACAGAGGAAGAACCGGAAACAGGATTTCAATCCTATGAATCCAGTTTGTTTACGCTGGACTCTGACAAAGAGCTGGAGCGTATTCACACCTTTGATGCATACTCTCCCGGTTCATTGCAGTTGGTAGACAATGGAGACAAGCTGCGGATGGTTCTGCCGGATGATTATGAGGGTGTTAGTCCTGAATCAATGTTTGAAGCTACAGATCGTATATACGAAATGGACATTGAACAGCCTGACCAATTGGAGGTGCTCTCAAAGGAATCGAGTGATGTTCCTATCAGCTCATTTATCACGCTGGACGATAACAACGAACTGATCTACCAGACGATTATGAATTGGGAAGCGGATGAAAATTACGAATATGATCTTGTGGAATATGACGCTGCGGCTAAAGAAGAAGGAAGCCGACTTTATGTAGACGGGGATATTTGGCCGTCGTCCCTTCAGTATCATGATGGTGATATCTATTATGCGAAAAGAACCAGAGACAGCATGAGTCGTAATAAATTTGCGCTTTACCACTATGATAGACATGCAGAGAAGAAGAGAAGATTACCTTGTCAAAATGATAAATATTCCGAATTTTAAATGTAGTTGATTTGAAAAGAAGCTGCCGCATTGTGAACAGCTTCTTTTTTTAATAAACCTTAGATAGGTTCCAAAGTTTATATGCTTATTTTTTAGTGAATAGAATAATGTACCATTAATTTACATAAAAGGGGTATTCAAGATGAGAAAAACACTGGCAGCAGCATTAGTAGGCGTGTTCGTTTTATCAGCCTGCGGGCCAGAGGAAGAAAATAGTGAAACGTCTGGTGAAACCAATGAGGAAGAACAGGAAGAACAGGAAGAACAGGAAGAAACAACAGCTAACGAGAATAGGGAACAAGAGCAGGATGAATCCACAAACCAGGAGACTGATGACGAGAATAATTCCGAAAGTCAGGAAAATCACAACAGTACATCTGACGAGAATACTTCAGAAGAAAACGAAGGGGCCGGTAATACGGAAAAGGAACAACAGAAAGCGGAAACGGAGGACACCAGCAGCGGCGATAACGAGGCATCTGAAGAGGATGAATCCACTAATGAAAACAATCAAGAAGGTGAAATTGCCAAAGTCGAGGTTTCAGGAATTGTATTTGACTATATTGAAGGCCACGAAGACTTTGACGCAGAAGAAGTTAAACTCATGGTAGAAGATAGAGAGGAAGAAGAGAACGTATACCATGCCCAGGTGTTCACATTTGGACCAGAAGATGCGGAGCGCCAGGGAACTCAAACGCTGCGTTGGTATTCGATTGATAAAATGTCCGGAGAAGTGAAAAACGAAACCCCGGGCATGGAAGAAGAGAACGAGGAGAACGAAAATGAGACATCGGAAACAGAAATAACTCTCAGTGAAATTGCATCGATGAGCCCGGAAGAAAGAGAATCTCATCACCGTAATCTTGCTGCAGATGAAGAACATGTAATGGACCGTGTCTACGATCAATTACTGCTTCCGGGGATACATGAAAATACCAGATCTTATGAAGGCAGAGTCGGCCCGGAAGAATCTATTCGATTTGAATTTCCTAATGCAGAAAATTCAACTGATCGAACGATCGCAGAGGCAGACGTAGAGGAGGAGGGTATTACAGGATGAATATGTCTCAGTACGAGTTCTCCGACGGGGAAGAGATTATTGTTCGTATTTCAGGAGGATATCCGCAGGAGCAGGTGTTTGAACTACCCGTCTATGAAGAGGAAGAGGATAAAGAAATTATTCGGGTAAGATAACCCTCGAATGTACGATTTCTCAAACAGAAAAGGAGAGAAGAGGCTTTTGAAGACATAGCTGGTGTATCCCCAAAGTTAGTTTTAAACTCAAAATTTTAAGGTACATCACCAGTTTTGTTTACCTCTTTATTATCCTTCAATATGAAAATAAAGGTTTTCTCAAATAACTGTTGGACTATCAAGAATTGAAAGAGGAGGAGAAGAGAATTTGAACGATCAGCCTAAACGAAACAAAATCTGTCGACCTCCTAAGTCTTTAAAAGTGAATGAACAACAAATCTTGACTGAATAGAGGAAACCTTATGCATGAACGAACGATTGGTTCGATCGGTCTGGCAATACTTTCTATCTATCTGCTTTTTCATTTTTTCTTTTCGATCACATCTGCCGGCAATGAAGGAATTGCCGTCTTTTTTCCTTTGATAAGCGGTCCTATTGGTTTCGCGTTGGCATGGAAGGTTTATAAAGAGAAAGGTCATCGGATGGCGTTAATAGGAGCACTAGTAAACGGTGTTCTTTTTTTCTTTCCATTTTTATATATGATGTTGGGCGCCGTGATTTTGGGTGTGTAAAATATGATGAAGAGAGCCAGGAAATGAATAAGTGATTTATTCGTTCCTAAGAGCACGAGATTATAAACATAATGAAAAGGTTTTGATATTAGCTATTATGTAATTAATTTATATAAAGTAGTTCCTTTTTTTACCATAGATGTGGTAATTTTAATTAATACAGCTGTGTTAATTAAATGAGGGGGGCGCTATGAAAAGATATAAGTCGTACACCTGGATCGTCTGGATGACCCTTACAGTAATTATTATGTCAGCAATATGGCTTATTGTCCGTACCAATGGAATGATTGAAACCAGTGCAGACTATGAGGAACTCACGTCTTTTTTTCAGATATGGATCGTTGTTGGTCTTCCTGCATTATTCCTTTATCTGCTCCCGAAACATATAGCTTTAAACAATCCATTTTCCCGGTCACCTATTAAAACACTACGATTACAAACAGCCATTCTATTTATTATGGGACTGCTATTTCTAATTGCAATGGTGCTGACACCTGAAGAATCTGTATTTGATTACTTTTACTTATATAAACTGCTTTTCCTTTTCATTATTCCTCTCATTATCATAAAAATAATACCAGCACCTCATATGAATCAATCCTATGCGAAGCCTATGCAATGGTTGTATCCTATGCTTGTAACGGTTTTATGGATCTATATGTATTTCTTAAGTCCATTATCGCTGACAAGTAATGCTGATTATGAGATGGGTCTGCTGTATTTATTCATTGGAGCTGCAGTTTCCTTTTTATTAAATAGCGTTTTAGAAGAACTTTTTTATCGTGTATGGCTGCAGACAAGATTGGAAGTTCTGATAGGAACCTGGCCGGCCGTTTGTACAACCGCAATGTTGTGGGCTCTCTGGCATATCGCAATACAAGGCGGCAGCTCTTTGGACCTTGCGATAACAAATGCTATAGTCTATCAAGGCGTAATTGGACTATTTTTAGGATTTTTATGGGCAAAGTATAGAAATGTTTGGGTCTTGATTCTCATTCATGGACTAATGAACTTTCCAATACAAATTATTACGCGAATATTTGGGGGATAGCGATGCCAAGACTGGTTGATCATGATAGGAGAATGAGAGAGATTGTTAGTTACGCCTGGCAATCGATAGTAAATGAAGGTTCAAAAGGCGCAAGTATCAGAAAAATTGCGAGTTTGGCTAATATGACGCCGGGGCAGATACGTTACTATTTCCCGGTTCATTCTGAGTTGTTAAAAGCAGTTATGGATAAAGTCACTCATAAGGTAAGAAAACGAATTGAAGTTATTCTAAAGGATGAAAGCCTATTAGTTACTGATCGAGTGGTGAGCAGCCTGCTTGCTGTTATACCGTTGGATGAAGAGCGATATGCGGATATGGTCGTTTGGATGGCCTTTAACTATGAGCTGCATTTGCAAAATGGCCCAGTAGTGGAAGATGATATAGAGCTTCTCATAAAAAAGTGTATGGAATTGTTTAAGCAGGAGAAGTTATTGAATGAAAAGGTGGATGAAAAACTGTTGATTACCCGAACTTATGCAATGATCGATGGTATAGCCATGCACATTCTTTTTAAAAAAGGTAATATAGACCATGATATAGTTGAAACATTAATTAGAAAAGAAATTGATTCATGGATAAAGTAAATAGAAAATTTTAGATTAGAAGGGAACGAAAGACGAGGATTTCTTTCGAAGGTCACTATACTATGAATTCACATGTTTATTTACTGGCGGTGTCGGCGTTTATTGTCGGCATGGTGGAACTAATTGTCAGCGGCATATTACCAATTATCGCGGAGGATTTATCGGTGTCCATTGCGATTGCCGGGCAGCTGATTACGATATTTGCCCTCGTTTTTGCCGTGGCGGGACCATTGCTTTTGTCGTTTACATCCAATGTAGAGCGTAAAAAAGTATATATGTGGGCACTTGCCGTGTTCGCCATTGCTAATGTTGGTGCAAGTCTGGCTCCAACGTTCACCATGCTGATGGCAGCTCGTTTTGTAACGGCAGCCAGCGCGGCGCTGATTATAGTACTCGCGCTTACGATGGCGCCGAAGCTTGTGGAAGCGAAATACCGCTCCCGCAGCATTGGAATCGTAACAATGGGCGTCAGCTCGGCGCTCGTGTTGGGAGTGCCGCTCGGCGTACTTATCGGTGAAGCATTTGGCTGGCGGATTATTTTTGTTTTAATCGCCGTATTATCAGTGTTGATAGGAGCCATCATGCTTCGCTTTCTGCCGCGTATGCAGCCGGTTCAGGTAGTCACGATCGGCCAGCAGATCAGTTCGCTTAAGGATATCAAAATTGTAGGCATTCACAGCGTAACGCTGCTCGTTCTTGCGGGGCACTACACGTTATACGGCTATTTTAACCCGTTCATGCAGGAAACCATGGGACTGAATTCATTCTGGATCAGCGCTATATTTTTCATCTTCGGAGCAGCCGCGGTCTCCGGCGGAGGCGTGGGAGGCTGGTTGACCGACCGATTCGGCTCTAAAAGAATGTCGCTCACGTTCATTGCCTCGTTTGCGGTCATTTTATTCATTCTGCCGTTTACGACAAACTCGATGCCGCTTTTTATCACGGCAGTGATCATCTGGGGCATTCTCAGCTGGTCGATTGCCCCGGCACAGCAGAGCTATTTGATCGCAGTTGCACCAAAAACATCAGACATCCAGCAGAGCGTTAACACCTCAGCGCTTCAAGTCGGCATTGCACTTGGATCAATTCTTGGCGGCGTTGTCGTAGAGCAGGCAGCTGTCGTGACCACTTCCTGGGCCGGCAGTGCGCTCGTTGTGATCGCTATGGCAGCTGCGCTGCTAGTGTATCGAGCGCCGCGGGCGCAAAAGAAGGAAGCGGAGCTGTATTAACGGAAGATGCTCTGTGTAGAGGTATCCAGCATGTGAATCATTGTTGCTAAATGTACGTTTTAAGAGAGGTCAATCTATATCTATTCACCAAACTTTTAAAATGTATATATTCCTTTGAAGCGTATGTACGGTACACAGGTTAACAAAAGGAGAAACGTAAAATGAAATTCTTAGCCCATAGAGCTCCATTTTTTATATTAGGAACCGTTTTTATAAGTTTTCTTATTACTATACTTTCAAACAATGAAACACTCATTACTGTAGTAAATGTGATGAGTGTTTTACTTATCTTACTTTTGTATATAAGCATCTCTAAGTATCCAAAATCAGAAAGAAATTGGCTTTCTGATAAACGATAGCTGGGTGGCTGCTTCCTATCGCAAATATTTAGGTGTACGGTTATTCGTCGAATTTATTCCAATAGATAAATCAACGATAAGAACCCAGGCGTTTACTGATTAAAAAAGGTGGGGATTCTGACATGGATTTTTTTATAGAAATAATGCCTATCTTACTGCCAGTGATTATTGTGAGCGGCATCGCATTATTTGTCATTAAACAGATGAAAGATAAACAGGAACGAGGGAAGCTCGGCAGAAAAGAGGAAGATCCTTTATAAAAAAGTGGAAACTAGAATCAAATAAGTAGAGAAAGCGCCTATCCAGAAAGAATATATTAACATTCCATAATTATTCTTTATAAAAGGAAGTATGATATCGCGTTCGCCAAATGGGGTTATTACATATATTGGATTGTTTTTACCGCAAAGGTAGGATCCTAGATTGATTAGAAGTACTATGGCTACACTATGCTAAGTGTTAATATCATTCTTCTTTTCATGTATGATTTATTTTTCTGTTTTTGTTGCCTTTCTTCGATGGGGTTGATTTCATGTTTAAAAATAGTATCCACTCCTCATTCTACTGATTTGATTATTCTTTTTCCTATTTTTAATATTAACTGTTAGTATACGTAAAATTTGTTAATTATTCTAATATTTATAATTCATGAGGTGAATCCATTAAATACATGGTAAAAAAATTTTGATAATGTTGACAGCTTCCATAAGCTCATTTATCATTGAATGAAATTTCAAAAAATAACAAAAATTATGAATTATTAACAGGAGGGTCAGCATGTATTTTTCAAAAAAATTAACCGTAGGGTTTCTCGCGGGAATGGTTATCAGCTCAGGAAGCCTTCTTCATGCAAGCGGATCAGTTAATGATAACGCAAATGAAAATGGAGTCGAACACAGCAGTGAAAATGCTAAGGAAGATGTGCCGGAAAATGTGATTGTAATGGTTGGAGACGGCATGGGAATGGGGCAGATGGAAATCGCTTCTATGCTTGAATATGGCAAAGAAGGCGAACTGTTCATGGAATCGCTTGAACATACAGGCATGACCAGCACATACTCCGCTGATAACAATGTAACTGATTCAGCCGCTGCCGGCACCGCAATCGCAACCGGCACGAAAACAAACAATGGAAGCATCGGAGTCGATGAGAACGGCAATGAAGTAGACAGCATTTTGGATCATTATCAGGACGATGGAAAAAAGGTGGGCGTTGTTTCCAATAATACGGTTACAGACGCCACTCCGGCATCATTCACTACAAGCGTGGCTGACCGCGGAAGCGAAGAGGACATTGCGATGCAGCAGTACGAAGAAGGATATGATGTCCTTCTTGGAGGCGGCGGTGAATTTTTCGGGGCAGATGAAGAGGATAGTGAAGGCAGGCTCGTGGATGATTTTCAGGAAAACGGCTATGAATATGCAACTACTGAAGAAGAACTCAAAGAAGCTGGAACCCCGGATAAACTGCTCGGCCTATTTAATGATTCGTACATGAACTATAAAACGGACAAAGACGAGGTCGAAAGCGAAGAACCGTCCCTCCAGGCTATGACAAAGTCTGGGCTGGACGTACTTTCACAGGGCGATGACGGCTTCTTTATGATGGTCGAAGGCGCTCGGATTGACCACGCGGCCCACGCGGCTGACGCTACCGGTGTGTGGCAGGAAATGATCGAATTTGATCAAACAGTTGAACAGGTCGTTACCTGGGCGGAAGATCGCGATGACACGCTCGTCGTTGTACTTTCCGACCATGAAACGCTTGGAATGTCTGCGACAGAAAATATGGATGTGGACAGCCTGAAAAACATTGAGGTATCTCCAGAATATATGGCCCAGCAGCTTGAGACCCAGGAGGGTTCTGATGAATACACCGATGAAAGTATTCAGCAGGTATTCTCGGAATACGCAGATATTGATATAACAAACGAAGAATTAGAAACATTCCGTGCGAATATTGAGGACGATGAAGGGGAGGTATACCCTGAATATCAGGTGGGCTGGGAAATTGGCTCCATCATTGCGGATCACAATAGTGTAGGTGCTCTCGACACCGAAATACGTGCAGAGAGTGATACCGGCGGGCACACCGGGGAGATGGTTCCAGTCTTTGCTGCCGGCGCCGGCAGTGAGCACTTCACTGGTTATATGGACAATACGGACATTAAAGGGCTTATCGAAGAAGCATCTGCTGAGTAAAATCGGCTGCGGCCACGGTAATAGCTAAGCAGTGATGCATCATTTCCATCTAAAAAGGCCGGCCGGAGAAGCAGCTTCCGCACCGGCCTTTTTCTATGCCTAAGATTCTTCCGCAGTGTCCAGAGCCGCCGTTTTTGCTTTATCAATTTCTTTGTACATATGAGGGAAGGTAACTACGAATGAGATTTGGGGAGAGACTTTAACGACAGTGGGGATGATCATTTTTCTTACAACTGTAATTATTAATATGATCAATTCTGATTAAGCACCCTCAGGTCAAATTCAATTCATTGGTAATATTGGTATTGGAGTGGCATTCATAGGTCTTATTTTGTCTGCCATATCTTAATATCTTATATTACAAATAAAGGAAAATGGTTATCTATTTGTTTATTAGCATCTTTAAAACGGTATTATATTATTTGTATGAATAGAGCTGGTTTTCTTTTCGCCTGATAGGGGTAAGTTTTTTAGTTCATCCTTTTTTATTTTCAGCAAAAAATATAGGTAAAGTAAAAACAAATGTGTAATTATAAAACCAAATGGAGGTCAATCAAATGAGTAAAAAAATCTTTTTTACCGGAGCTGGAACAGGACTGGCGAAAGGAGCGGCTTTGGGACTCGCTAAAGAAGGCCATCACGTTATCGCATCGGTAGAAAACCACCCTCAGGTTACGTCGTTAAGGGAAGCTGCAGCTAAACAAAACGTAGAGATGGAAATATTTAAAATGGATATTACAAACCCGGCTGACCGAGAGAGAATGCATCGGTATGATTATGATGTGTTTGTCGCAAATGCTGCCGTAAATGAAGGAGGCCCGCTGGGAGAGGTACCAATGTCAGCGTTTCGAAATCTATTCGAAGTGAATGTTTTCAGCACCCTGGAAACCGCTCGAATAGCAGCTGCTCACTTTGTAGAAAAACGCAGCGGCAAACTCATATTTATGTCTTCTATGGCCGGGGTAATGGCATCTGAATACACAGGACTCTATGCCGCTTCAAAGCATGCGCTGGAAGCCATCGCAAAATCAATGTATCAGGAAATGAAGGAGTTTAATGTACAGGTAGCAACCATTAACCCAGGTCCCTTTTCTACGGGATTTAATGACCGGGCGGTGGAGGAAAAATGGGAATGGTACGATGAAGAAATACATTATACACCAAAGGAAAAAATGAAGGAAAAAGATCAATCCATGGCAGATCAATATGACCCGGAAGACATGATTGCTGAGATGGTAAACATTATTCCGAAACATTCTCATAAGTTTAGGACCGCTTATCCGGACAAAACAGCAGAAGCGATGAGAGAGGAAGAAAAAGACAACTGGGAAAAAGAAATATAAAAATTATAGGTAGACCATGTAAAAGCCTTTCTCCAGTGAGAGAAAGGCTTTTTAATATATCTATGTGATTGGAATAACTGTAAATAGAAAACGTAAGTCGATTCAGCCGTTCCACTGCATGATCTGAGCTGCTATTAAGAAAATCATAGCGATACCCATCCAGATGAGAAGCAGCGGAAAATAAAATTTTACCCATTTATGCCAGGGTACCCCTGCAAGAGCGAGGGTGGCCATAAAGTAGCCGGATGTAGGGAAAATGATATTACCCAGTCCGTCTCCCAGCTGATAAGCAAGTACTGATGTCTGCCGTGTTACCCCAAGAAGGTCTGAGAGAGGAGCCATAATGGGCATAGTGACGAGTGCCTGTCCGCTCCCTGAAGGCACGAGAAAGTTGAAAAAAAACTGGATAATAAACATACCGACAGCACTTAGGATAACCGGCATGCCAACTACCGCTGTGCCCAGTCCATGAACAATAGTGTCCATGATTTGTCCATCCTCCATCACTACAGCTACCGCTCTCGCTACACCCACAATCATCGCGCCTACGAGCACATCTCGAAACCCTTCATTAAATCCTTCGCACACCTCGGTTGGTGTCAGTCCCGCAATCATACCGACTACGATACCCATGATAATAAACAAACCGGCCATTTCAAGCATGAACCAGCCTTGGGCAAGTACCCCATATACGAGGATGCCAAAGAATATGAAAATAAAAAAGGAAGCAATTTTTTGACGGGTATGAAAAATATATGTTTTTGTATCATCTGTATGTAGATACAACGATCGTTTTTCCGTATCTTCTTCATAGGTTAGACTCATTTCAGGCTGTTGTTTTACTTTTCTCGCATATTTGAGTACCCAAAGACTGCCAATCACAGTCAAAGTAAGAAACAGGGCAATACGCACGCCCAGTCCTGAATAAAGCGGAACATCTGCAACCTGCTGCCCGAGTCCTGTATTAATAGGGTTTAAAAAACCGGCTGTGAATCCTGCCGTTGTTGCGATTAACGCAATTGCTGCCGCGGTTACCGAGTCATACTTTAATGCAATCATTAATGGTAAAATAACAGGCACATAGACAAGACTGAGTTCCTGAGTGCCTATCAGGCTGCATATAAAAGCAAAAACAAACATTAGTACGGGTACAATTGCCAAACTTTTATTTGAAAATCTCCTGGTTAATCGATCAACGGCTATTTCAATAATGCCTGTGTTGCGGATTACCATAAACATACCGCCGATAACAAAAGTGAAAAACACTACTTCAGCTGCAGCTACCAGTCCATTAGGCACAGCGAGCATAAAATCAACGAGGCCTATTGGATCAGAAGCAATCTCCTGATAGGAATCAGGATCAATCATCGTTCTGCCTTCCGGTCCGGGTATTTCTTCAAACGAACCGGCAGGCACTATGTAAGTAGCAAGCGCTGCTAAAGCAATAAAAATAAATAAGATTACGTAGATGTGCGGCATTTGAAACTTCTTCTTTTTTTGCGGATACGACTGCTGTGCATCCATCTTTTCAGTACGTTCTTTCATCTTATGTCCACCTTTATATGAATTTCTTACGTTTTATACTAGTGACTCAAGAGAAAGAGTTCATTGGTCAATTTGAATAAACATCTCAATTTTATTCATGCATAATAACTAATTTAATATTGTGTTCATTGAGGTTTCGCAGATACATTTAGCAGATAATATAACAAAGAGCTTTACCGGATCCAAAATTTCCACAAGACGACAAAGAGACTGCTCCATTTAAGAAGAGTCTTTTTTTATATTTTAACTATGGTGCTCTATTAAAAAATACATTTCAAAATTTTATTTAAGTTCACTTGTGTCTTTGTATTTAAATGAATCTAACTGGCTTTCTTGATTCGTATGGGAAAAGAGTTCACTGGTATATACTGAAGGCGAAAGGGACAAACAAAGGTTCCTTCTCATTAAAATGACCACATGTCTGTTTCCCCGGGGAGCAGGCATGTGAGCTTTTTTGTTTAGAGACTTTTAGAAAAGGTAAAAGTAACAGAGGCTCTTTTTTTGAAAGGGGGACGCCTTGAATGCATTTAGCCGAAGAAAACGAACAGCAGGCATCAAAACGATTAGGAAAAATGTTTCAAACACAGTTTGGGAAAGGCCCTGAGAGCATATATGTGATGATTACCCCCCCCCTTTTGTAACGATTCATTTACAAGGGTTTCTAGCACCTATGGAAGAGGTTTTACTGCAGCAGGAAAAGCAGCAGCAGCTAGAACAATTACGCGAACAGATGATGATTAAAGTTCTCCCTGTTATCCAGCAGATTGTGGAGGAAGAAACGAACGAAACGGTTCTGGACATGTACTATGATTGGAATTTCCGGAAGAATAAGAAATGTTCTGGGATGGTTTGGATTTCGCTGGATATTTCTCCGAAACAGTTGAATAAGTTTTCCTGGCCCAAAGAATTAAACGAGAACATGTTTCGCCGTGAGGTTATTGCGCTTAGCAAAAAAGCGCAGAAAGAACCTGATGAAACCAATCTGTATTGGCTAAACCCGCGATTGATTTTAGTCGAGCGAATTGGCATATTTGTTGAAATTGAAAATGCATTGATCGAGCAAAACTATGGGGAGACCTTAAAATTGTAAAGCGGCCTCTGGAAAAAAATTTATTTGCTAAGCATGTGTTGGAAAGCTTGTTACAGCGGACGATTCAAGAAACATTTGTCGACTGGCATTTTCAGAAAGATAGAGGATATTTACTGATCAGTTTAGAGAACCCCAAAGAAAATCGAAAAAAATGAGAAGAGAAACCAATAATGCTTTGAGATAGAAAAGAAAGTACGATACAATAAAAAAGTAAAAATTGCGGCCGAGCCGCACTATACACCTAAGGTATAGGTAGCAAACAAGAACGTTTGTTGTCCAAGCCACATCTCCTTCCCAGGGTAGATGTGGCTTTTTTCATGATACATACTAAGGAGGGATGATCATGACATTATTGGCTTTTATCTATATTGTTGCAAATAATGAAGTATTAGTGGGAACGGAAACAGAAATTAAAAGACTCACAGGAAAAATAACGGAAAACTTGTTTAGTGAAGTGGAAGAATTGGTAAAGGCCCTCCAGTTTTATCGTTCTCAGGAAATAATTATCACGTTTATTTCTTATCCTTCCGCTTTACGACTGGAATGGGAAAAAGATGTTAGTATTTTAGAAAAAACCTCCATCTATTTAAAATGATACTAATATGGACGCTAAGTGAAAATAACAGATGATTTATGATTGAATTTTCTATAAGTAGGGAATTGTTCTTTATATAAGCACCAAATGTACGGCGCGGCCGTTCTATAAACCTATGGTATGCGACCAGCAAACAAGGAAGTTTGTTGTCCAAGCCACACCGCCTTCAGAAGGCAGGTGTGGCTTTTTTTATGAACAACGACCAAAAAGGAGGAAACGATCATTCAACAAAAAGAGCTGCAGATGATGAAAAAAATAGATGAATACATCGGGTATAACATTTCTCCTGTTCTTTTTCATCATTCTGTTCATGTGTGGATTTCTATATCCAATGACAATAAAACCTATCTTCATAATCTTATCTATCAGTTACAGCAAAAGAATTTAATTTCTGTTGTTATGATTCCAGAACCGATGGGGCATTCTCATTATATGCAATTAACATCGACACCAAACTACAGCAGTTAGCCAAGAACATCATCTAAGAGAAATGCATTAAATCTTTTAATTAAATGAAATGAAGACAAAAGACATCTTATTTAAAATCGAATTTATTATTTGAATATTCCGCAATAAAAAAGCCCTGGAATGGATTATTACGATCGTCTCCTTTCTGCCAGTCTTGCAGGAACGACTTCATTTGCTTATTAAAACAAAAAAAATCAGATACCGTTCCTCCTCATTCCATTAATTTATATTGAATCTAAAAACAACACGATGATAGAAAGAGAGGGAGCAGCATGAACAGCTTAACAACATATATGGTTATAGCATTTATTGTCCTTATTATCGTAGGTCTTGGCACTTTCATCCTGATGAATTGAACTACAGCGTTGGTCCTTATATCGATAAGGGAAACCTGGTTCACCTGTTTTTTAGACATGACTTATAAAAAGAAAGGGGGAGAGAGCATGACTGTGAAGCCCAAGTCAGCCTTATTCTTGGAAAACGGGGTTGTGACGTGTGGAATCATTTTGATGCATTTTAAATATCCTCTCATTTCTAAAAGAAGAAAAAACAAAGCAATGAAGAGTGCTTTAAATGAACGAGAAGCCGGGGACAGTCCTCTTGGTAAGGTAGTCTTTGCGATTCAAGACGCCCTTGAAACAAATTCCCCCTATGAACTCATGATAGAAGGAATAAGATATACGTTTATTTTAGAAAAAATACGCAGAAAAGAAACTGATGATCGAGCATTTTTTGTTGCAACGGGTCATTTAAGTCAGAAAAAACATTATGCAAATTAAAAAGAAAAGGAGAAATGATCGTGATGAAAACTAGTGAAAGACTAACGTTGAACATTAGTCTGGAGAAAAGGCACGGGGAACAGCAGACAGCTGATCATATTTATGGATTCGTTTTTCCTTATTATAGTTGGAAAAAAAGGTACGGGAAGGTTCACAAACAGGATCAAATGATCTTCTATATAAAAGATATAGACGGGAGCGTGCTGCACACCTGGAACATCACGGATATCTGGCGTAATGATTACTTTGTCATTCATCCCCGCTTTGAGAAAAATGTGCCGGAAGACATGAAAGAAAGTCTTGAACGGATTTCCATTAAATTTGTGTAATGAAGCTATTTCTTAACAGGATAACAAAAGTAATGTGAACGAGGAAAAAAGATTGTATATCTTTGGAAAAAATGTGCTGAAGGAAGGACTAAACGTTCTGACGAGATAGAAAACACAAAAAAAGACTCTAGGAGTAAAGTATTCCTGGAGCTTCTTCATGTGAACGAGAAATACATAAAATTGATTCTCCCGTCATATTCATTTTTGTTCGAGGCTTCCTTTAAACTAAAAATAGGAAAAATACGTTATATTTTTTATTTTCAGGGTAAAGTTTCCGAGCGTCACCAAATTAGGAGGTAATATGTATGACAGAAGTAATTGCAGTACACCTTGAGGATGAAAATCAGGGGGAAGCCGGTATTAATGAAGTAAAACTTGCGGGAGGCTCTACAAAATCTGTTTCCCAGGTAGTTAGAGAAATAGATGGAAATGCGCAAAGCTTTTACTATACATTGGAAAATAAAAAAGCAGATATTGTTTCCGTAAAAAATTCAGGAGATTCTGGAAAGCATATAAGAACCAGTCAGGATGATGAAACAGGGAATAATTTATTAGAGTTGGAACGTTACTAATCAAGCACTAGAAAAAGGCCACCCTAGAGGTGGTTTTTTTATATTATTCTCCCCGATATTTTCAGATTAAAAGTAATGTGTTGCCTTAAAAGTCATCATTTAGTAGGGAGAATATTTTAGTATCCCGAAAGGTTCCCTTTATAAATTCATTTTTTCTCAGAAGCCCTTCATATTGCATACCAAGCTTTAACATCACTTTCTCAGAACCAGGGTTATCAATATCACAACGGCCCTCCATACGATTTAGCTGGAGAGTATTGAATCCATATTTAATTACCTCATTACCTGCTTCCGTAGTAAATCCAGAGCCCCAGTATTGTCTATTTAGTACATAGGCAATTTCTGCCTTATGATGTTCATTCGACCAATCAATTAGTGAGCACGTACCGATAACTTTCCCGCTCTCTTTATGTACAACGGCCCATTCTGCGCTTAACCCTGAATCGTAGCCTTTTATTACTGGTTTCAGGAAGTTGGTTAACGTTTCCTCTTTTGATCCATTTGTTTCCCATGTCATATGATAAGCGACTTCCGGGTCGGAAGAAAATTCAAAGATATCATCGACATCAGTTAATATTATTTTTCTTAATAAAAGTCGGTCGGTTTCCAATACCGGAATTTCTTTTAACATATCCTCTATTTTCATACATATCCTCCTATCGTATTCATATCTTTTCCTCATAATATTATTTCAGTTGTGAAAAGTCTCCCATTCGCTTTTTAATATTCCCATCTTTACTGCATCAAAATATTCGTTGTTTACTATTCGAGCCTGGCGGATCCTTGCTTCTTCAACCATTCCGGATTTTTTTGCTGCTTGTATCATTCTTTTATTCCCGGACCAGGTGGAGATGCCTAATCGATGGAGGCGGGTTTCTTTAAATAAGTATCCGACCCATAAATAAAAGGCTTCACTGCCGAAACCGCCATTCCAATAGCTGGAATCATAAACGACAATCCCAATTTCCAGCCACTGGGTAGCTTTATCAACCCAATAAGAACTGACATAGCCTATGGGAATATTATTCACTTTAATAACGAGAGAATGGGGAACGGAATCGATGATGTGATGAGGATGATACCAAGTATTGAAATATTCCTGTTCTGTTAACATCTTTTTATTGAATATAGGGAGCATTCCACTTTTTAGCTTCTTGTTTCTTCTCTTCGTATTTCCAAAAATACAGCGCTTTAATATCCGATTCTGTTGGTTCTGTTAGTGTTATTAATGTTCCATTTAATTGCGTCATCTCTAGAACTCCCTGAATGTATGATATGTAGAAGGTGATTTACTTTGTTTTTTGACAAAAAAGCAATATTTGAGTTATTTTCAGTGGTTATTGTATAATATGAATTTATAATGATATTTATCAATTAAAGGAAATGTATGTTTTTATACGTGGGAATCCTAATTATAAAAAGAACATATTGCTATACATCTGCGATTACATAAAACGCATATATAGTATAGAAAAGAGGGATACTATCGGTTCTGAAGATAAAAGACTGAAAGAGTATAAAAATAATCCCGGAGCCAATGCAAGAGATGCTTTTGAACGTTCTCAGACTGGAGGAATATCAGAAGTTTCCAGCAGCATGGGGCCAAAGGGGATTTTATTATTAATTGTAGTGGCTTTCATATTGTATTTACTATTTGGTTAAAATGATTGGTTTATTAGTTATTTTTAAGATGAATCTGCTCAACTTATTGTAAAATCTTTTTTATTTCGGTTCCGGCTGTCTGTACGGATTTATGCTCTGTATAAATAATATGATCAGCCAGCTCTCGATTCATGGCATGTTCAACAAAATAATCATTAATATCCAGTACAGCCGGGTTTTGTGTGCGATGTAAAAGCCGCTCATGCAGGATACTTTTAGATTTTTCTATATCCGGAGAGGGAGGAGGAGAAACACTTTGGCAGCATGTAGTGCTTTTTTTACTACAGATGCACTGCCTTGTTCCTCTTGTACCGAGTGGCCGGCCCCAAAATCATGAATATGACCTGGAAAATCTTCGAGAACCCGCTTAACCGCATGGGCTTCAAAAGGTTTCCAATAATGATATACACCGGGAAATCCTTCCTTTTTTCTTATCTGCTCTTGTATTTTTTCACTAAATCCTAATTCTTTATAATAGGTAAAACGAATAGTGTCCATGCAACAGAGAGGACGTTGCAGCATATCAGCTAGTAAAGCGGAAACTGTACTTTTCCCACTGCAGATAGGACCGATTATTATTACAGCACTCATAGTAACCTCCTCTGGACTTTTCTAAGTAAACGATAATGAATGAGAGAAAAACGATTCTTTTCAATTTAAAACGCTTAAGCAGCATGAACATCTAATATGTAAAACTATCCTTGTACTGTTTGAGTTCGACGTTCACATCGATATCGATAATTCCGTCCAGAGCGGCCAGATCTGTATTAATAAATGAGACTAGATCATCATTTTCGGAAAAATAAGCCTGCAGCATCAGATCATGGGTACCGGAAAAAGCACCGACAAAGCGTACGGCATCAAAAGCCTGCAGCTGTTCAGCTATTGTATCCTGCATTCCAAGCCTGGTGTTAATACCTAAAATCGCCTGGACGTCCAGACCTATTTTTTTTCGGGTCTGTATGGATCACGTACTCAAAAACCTCGTCCTGCAGCATTTTATTTATTCTGGAGCGCACCGTACCTTCGCTGACGTTTAGAGATCGAGCAATGGCTGAATAAGATTCCCGCGCATTCTGTTTCAAATAGTACATAATGGATTCATCTGTTTGATCTAAGGGAAAGGCATTCGTTGACACTTCCTTTGCAGAGTATTAAGTGAATTTTAACATAAATTGCCACTGTTTCGATCGTACGAATACTGATTTAACGTGATGCTGCAGCTAATATTCTACAGCTGCGAAAGTGATCACCGCATCGAATTTCTTAAAAAACAACCATCATAATATGTTTTTCCTTTCTATAACTCCATATACATTAAATCCTCATCATAGTAACGATTATTGTAAAATAAAGCTCGAGGCTCCTGTCCGTATTTTTGAAAACCAACATTTGTATAAAAGCGTTTGGCTCTTATGTTGTCAGAAACAACGGTTATATGTAATATTTCCAGACCGGGCAGATTTTTAGCATTTGTTATTAGATATTGAATGGTTTTCTTAGCTGCGCCGGAGCCTCTGTATTCTTCCTCACAATATACAGCTACTATAATCCCCTTATGTTTGAATTTATCGACAGAACGCCTTATAAAGAAGCGGTGCAAATCAATTTATTTTTGTCAAAACAACCTACCGTAAATTGGTTCGGTGAATGCTTCAAACGTTCTTCGAATTTTTTTAAAGGGAGATTAATTTCTCTATCATATGTAGAACCAAAAGCTGTTGGGTCGGTCTGCAATCCTTTTATTCGCAGCTCACGAAAATCATAAACATCGTTTATATTCAAAAATCTTATAGTCATTGTCGTCCCCGCTTTCTTATTAATGATGATCTTTATCTATGAGTTAAGAAAGTATATGTATTAAATTAACATATATTTACTTTTAAAAAAATTCACTTTGTAAGAATACATGGAAATAATGGTTATGCAAAATATTAATATAAGGTAAACCCAATGCATTGCTGAATGATTTCCTTTACAATAGACGGATTGCACGTTAGAAAGAGGAGGGAAGTCATGAAGCACCAGAGATGGTACATAAAAATCAGGGATAAATTTTGGTTTATCCCAGGGTGCTACGCCGTACTCAGCTTAATTATCGTCATTGGAGCTTCTATTATGGATCAGCAGGTGCTTCGGCCGATTTATAACAATGTTCCAGCCATGCTTTTGGTTACGGATAATACAGCGACTTCGATGTACAGTGCCTTGGTAACAGCATTACTGACGCTGACGACGATCAGCTTTTCATCGATTATGGTCGTACTGACGACATATTCCACCCAGTTTACGCCACGGGCTCTGCAGGACTTCATGAAGAGTCCAACTACACAGCATACGCTCGGCTTTTACATTCGGCGTTCTGTTTACTCTCGTGAACATGCTGCTTTTTTCGAGCGAAGGCAACAACCAGATTCTTATGCCGATGCTTACCGTCCTGGTTGCACTATGCTGTCTGGCTTTTTTTATTGTCTTTATATACCACTCCACCCAGTGGCTGCAGGTCAATCATCTAATCAGCCATATCCGCTCCGATGCTTCCAAAGTTATCGCAGAGACGTACACGTATAAAGGGATAGATGGCTTTAGCGAATGGAACAGCGATTTCCGTAAGGGAAAAGAAACTATCATTTACGCTGAACGCTCAGGCTATACGAACATGGTCAAAATGAAAGAGCTGATCTACTGGGCGAAACATCAGGAAGGCGTGTTCGAGAGCCTGTTTCATGTTGGCGATTATGTGCACCGCGGAGAGGCTCTGTTCCGATCCTGGTCAAAGCATGATATTCCGCCTGAGAAATTAAGAAGTTTTCTATTAGTGGAGAAGAAAGAAGCAATGATCAGGATATCGAGTTTTCGATGCAGAAAATTGTAGAAATTGCGCTGCGGGCGATTTCGCCGGCCATTAATGATCCCCATACAGCGGCAAATTGTATCAATCGTATTGGGGCATTATTATCCGAACTAAGCCATGTCCACACGAACGATCAGTATTTTACGGATGATGAAGGGCAGCTGCGTCTGGTGATGCCCGTAAAGCCCTATAAAGAATATTTGTACAAAAGCTTTTACCAGATCAGGCTGTATGGCCAGAACGATATTTCTGTTATGGGAGCGTGTGTAGAAGCGTTGACGATGCTCATAAAAACAGGAAACCATCGTGTGCTTCAGGAAGTAACGTCTTTTTCCCGCTATATGGAAGATGCGGTAGCTGAAGAACAGCTCGCCGACTGGGATAAAGAATACTGGCAGGAGCGCGTGCAGGAAAAAGAGAATGCCCTGCATCAGGAACGTACGAAAACCACGTAAAACAGCAGCGCTTTCCAATACGGAAAGCGCTTTTTTATAGGCAGCATTTTTAAAAGCCCTTATACTAAAAGAAGAGCGGATAAATTAACTTTTTTGAAAGCGTTATCTTTAGTTTATACTGCCTCTGTAAAAACAGAACAAGGAGCTGAATAAGATGGCTGAAATGTATGATCATAATGGACACCCTGTAAAGCATGGCAGAGCGAGAGTGAATGGAATTCGAATGCACTATGTCACGGCAGGAAAAGGAGAGCCGCTGCTGCTGCTTCATGGGACACCAAAAACCCACTATTACTGGTATAAACTTCTTCCTTTATTAACCGAACATTTTACGGTAGTGGCTCCGGACCTTCGTGGGTTTGGCGATACGGACAAGCCGCCGGCTGAAGAAGGGTACGACTCGTTAACGAATGCAAATGATATGGCAGAACTCATGACAGTCCTGGGACACGAGCTTTTTTACCTGCACGGGGAAGACCGCGGAGCAGAATTTGCCTATGCCTTGGCGGCCAGTTATCCAGAACGTGTGAAGGCACTGTCTTTTGCTGAAATGCTTCTATCTGGACAGGGTCTGGAAGAATGGTCGAACTTCACGCCGGAAAATGTTTCCGCTCAATACAACTTGAAAGGCGTATGGCTCTGGCATATCCCATTCTTTTGGATTCCCCATATTCCTGAGATGCTGATCAGCGGACATGAGCGTGAATTTTGGGAGTTCTGGATCAAGCAGGAAACGTGGAACCCTAATGCTATTACGAATGAGGCACTTGATGAATGGATTGCAAAACTGACGGCTCCGGGAGGACTGAGGGATGTTTGGAAACGTACCGGGCCGGTCTTAAGAATGCAGAAATTAATGAGACTCTCTTAAAAAAGAAGCTGGATCTGCGCATCCTTACTATTGGAGCTCCTGAATTTTTTGGTGAACTGGTGGAAGAACAAATGAGACATGCGGCAGAAAATGTGGAGCGCGCTGAGTTATTTGAAGAATGCGGCCACAGCCTGGCTTTGGAAGCTGAGGATAGACTGGCAGCCGTGTTAAAAGAGTTTATGCTGAATAATAATTCAAAATAATAATTTTCAAAAATTAATTTCAAAAATTATCCAATGAAAGGAATGCTGAAGTATAATAAGCATATCTTGAGACATCACGAATACAATTATAAGTGGAAAAACATACACACTGGACAGGGTGGAGAGGAAGCTGCGATGAGAACGAGGGAAGCTGGAATGATTCAATGGACGTACGTGTTAGGCATGGCTTTACTTATTGCTGCGGCTTTGGTTTATATGGAGAGCTGGTGGTATTTATTTGATCGGGTGGAGCAGGCAGGTGTTGTATTTGGTTTTCTTTTACTGCTTTTCGTGCTGGCCTATCTCTGCCGGAAAAAATATCCTTTCTTCAGTAGATTGAGCTTATTGGCGGGGTTTATCTGTCTCGGTCCTGCTATCGCACTGATGGGAACCATTTACCATTCCCAGGCAGAGAGCTGGTGGCTGCTGTTCTTCTGGCTGCTTCCCGTAATGATCGTAACGCTTCAAGTAAAGATGCGATCCCTGCTCGTGCTTCGATTTCTGCTGTTTCAGGCGCTTCTCTGGACCATTATTTTCCCGGTTTATTATAACTGGCCGGAAACGGGCACACTTATAGGTCTGCTGGCAGCGTCGGCTGTCAACGCATTTATCTATTGGTGGAGTCTAAAAAAAGGAAAAGATATTTTGCTGCAGCATGCCTGGTTTACTGCTGTTCTTTGGTTTCCATTCTGCGGTGCGGTGCGTTATGTGCTTCCGGAAGTGGAGGTGTTCGCAGCCGCAGCGTATCTTGCCATTCTTGCAGCGTCCTTCTATATATTACGCCACAGACCAGCTGCGCTTAAAATAACAATTGTATTTACGGGACTGTATGCTTTTCAGTTCCTGTTTATTACGATGATGGATATTTACAGCGGAGCCGTTTTTATTATTATTTTTCTCTTTGCTGCCGGGGCTGTCTACGGCAGCGTGAAACTTATTTCTTCGTTTGCGAGACGCGGCCGGCGCATGCAGTCTAAATTGTTTTTTCTGCATACGGTGACCCTTGTAGGGGCATTAATAGCGGCCGGCGCCTTCAGCGGTTTTCTCGGCCTGTTTATATTGGAAGCACTTTCTGCTGTGTTGTTTGTGAGCATTCTGGTTCTGTTCAGTTTTGTGCTGTGGAAAAGAAAGCTCGATTCCTTTTTATCGCAGGCCATCGTATTCTTCAGTATGATTCAACTGGTAGTTTTGAGCGCAGATGCGGCTGTCTGGCAGATGCTTCCTCTGCTCGCGTTGACCGGATGGATTTGGCTGCATGACGATCGTCCTTTTTACCGGATCGTTGTATATGGATTAGCTAATGCGGCACTGCTTACCTGGCTTTTCTTGTTAGTGGAAAACACGCATGCCGTGGTCTGGACGGCTGCTATTTTGAATATCCTGATTGCTGCAGCAGGATACTGGCAGCTTTCCATTCGACTGCTTTATCCGCTCGGATACCTTGCGGCGCTGCTGCTTTTGTTTCAAGTTCCCTATACCGTAATGGATATGAAGCTTCTCTACTGGAGCTACCTGCTCGGCTACTTTTTGCTGCTTACCGGTCTGCTCTATATTCAGGTGCGGCAAAAAGACAGCATCGCTGTCACCATCACGGCCATACTTTGGTTTGTTTTTCTTTTTACCCAGTATGTTGATCTCTTCTGGACGTACGTTCATCTGGCATTTTCTTTATTCCTCCTCGGAGTGGGATTTCTCCTCACTGCGTATATGCTGGAAAAGAAAAAGCAGCCCTTGTTAAAAGAAGAACCGCTGCGTTTAGGGAAACTGGCGGCTGCTGCGGTGCTGCTTGCTGCAGTGATTATCCTGATCCCAGCCGTTCAAAAAGAAATGGCATTACAAAACGGAGAGACACTCTGGCTGGAGGTGGAAGACTACGGGCCGGGGTATAAAGATGCAGAAAATCAAGCGTATATAAATATTTATGACGGAACGGACGAGGAAAACTTCCCAGCAGGGAGTTATGTTTACGCCCAATTAGAGGAAACAGGAAATAACAGTTATCGGCTGTTGGATATTAAAGCGAATAGAGAAGAAGCAGGATCTCCTTCTCTTCGAGGCAGAATGAATAGCTGGAACGGGACAGAATTCGGAATTGATTCGTATCCCGCACCCGAAGGTGAAATCAGCCATGTTCTTCTACGGATAGGAACAGACGGTGTGGCGGTAATAGAGGATGTGCGGTACCGCCAGTAAAATATGTCAGGAGGTTCCAAAGGATGAAACAATCGGGGACGCTTTACTTTTTCTGTGGAAAAATGGGGGCGGGGAAATCAACGAAGTCAAAACAACTAGCAATCGATAAAGATGCGGTTCTGTTATCTGAAGATGAATGGCTCACTTCTCTTTATCCAAATCAAATCGAAGTATTTGAGGATTATTTAAAATTTTCGATGCTGATCAAACCGTTAGTGAAAAAACACGTTCAAAATATATTAAATGTTGGTACAAATGTAGTAATGGATTTTCCAGCAAATACGCAAAAGCAGCGAAAGTGGTTTTTGGAGATAGCGTCAGATGTCCGTGCCGCTCATCAGCTGATGTTCCTTAATATAACGAACGAGCAGTGCCTGCGTCAGATTGAACAAAGGCGGAACGAACAGCCTGAAAGAGCAGATTTTGATACGGAAGCGGTGTTTATTCATGTTACTACCTTTTTTGAAGCACCAGAAGCATCTGAGGGTTTAAATATTTTAGAGTGTAGTATAAATGAATAACAGGGAGAGGTTTCAACCAGCGTCGCCATAATGGAATAACACATCTATAATTATAAAAAAGGAACTGCCCTTTTAAGGACAGCTCCTTTTCTTACGTTCTATTTTTAAAAATAAGTGTTTTTCTTCAATACGCGTATAACCGATTCGCCTTCCGGCACTTCACAGTGAAGCAGGAGCGATTTCGGAGATTCGAGTTCTTCAATCGTGTCCACCGCATAGGCTTTCCAGTCGGCTTTCGTCTCGGACAGAGTCAGAACTGCATAGCCGTGGGACGTACTATCGAAAAGCTGAATCCATGGGTTTTCTACTTTAATAATATTCTGGAATTCCGTAAACAATCGCGTGACCGGTAGTTTGATACCTTCTTTAATCACAGAGGGGACGTAGGATTCAACAGCATCCGTTGTCTCCTTTATTGGAAGCGGCACTTTTTCGAGCAGATGATCGGCGTAGTTCTTAGTGGTTTCGATCAAGTGATTGGAGCTGATCGGTCCAACCATAAATTCAACGCCGATCGGTTTGCTTTTTCCGCTGCGGTAATGTTCCTGAATATGGGACGCTTCAAATGTATGAAAATCACCGGTCAGCGCAATAAAGTTGGGAACCTGGTGGTTTGCGATAGCGCGGGCAATCGTATTCCGTTCATAGGGAAATCCGTCCCAGGAATCCAGATTAATGAAACGGCCGAGAAATTTCAGCTGTGTTACCTGAACCTGATTACCCCAGATATTCCATTTGCTTTTCGAAGAGGCAAGCTTATCGAGAAGCCACTCCCGCTGCCGGGAGCCCAGCATGGAACGTTCACTGCTTTCCCTCTCTGCGCAGCCGTCTGTAAAGTAGCGGTCGGCCGGTTCGTTTCCGCATGGAAAGGAGTCCCGGTACAAACGCTCATCCATCATATAGATGCCGGCAAGACTGCCAATTTCTATATGACGGTATACGGCGAGCGTACTTTCAGCACCATCCTCTGTCTGGTACGTAAACCGGCAGGGCATGTGCTCAAACCAGGCCTGGTTTGCAAAAGAACGGCGTTCCATATTCGGCTCCAGATCATCATCCGGAGCGACACCCGGGTAGTAGGTGTCATTTGCGTATTCATGGTCATCCCACACTGCTACCATGGCGTGCCGTTCATGAAGACGCTGCAGGTGAAAATCGGTACGATACGTTTTATAGAGCTGTCTATAGTCTTCCAGCGTATACGCGGTAGGACTGCCGCTTGGCAGATCAACCTCACGAAAGTTATCCGGAGCCTGGTAATCGGCGTTGCCCGTAACTTCGTATACATAATCGCCCAGGTGTATAAAAAAGGCAATGTCTTCTGCCGCCAGGTGAGTAAACGCCGTAAAGTGTCCATTCGTGTAATCCTGACATGAGACATGACCGATGGAAACCTCTTTTATTTCGTCCTCCGCCCCGGGGAGCGTCCGACAGCGTCCAACAGGACTGATCCATCCATTTTTTGTTATAAACCGGTAGTAATAGGTGCTGTCTTTTTCCAGATATGTATCCGTATCTATCCGGACCACATAATCATGCTCGCTCCAGACTGGAGCGAGTGCCCGCAGCACCGGAACAGAAAAGTCGTCTGTCTGCGCAATCTCGACCAATACAAATACATCCTCCGCTGCGCTGTCGGTTAAGCGGGATAGGTCGCTTTTCCAGGTTTCGGCCTCCGCGTTGACTTTCTTATTTGAAGCTCCTTCTATATAAGAAGGGTCAATTCTTGTCCAGAGAATCATGCCGCTTGATGTCGGATCGCCGGAGACGACAGATTGGGGAAAAACGTTCTCAGAATAGCTCGATGCCGAATAAAAAGGATACAGATTTTCTGTTACAGGAAATATCGTGCCTTCCAGAAAATAAGAGGAAAAGGGATGGCCTTTTTTAAATATATAACTGCCGTACTCATTCAATACAGAGCGCTCCTTTGAAAAACTTCATTTGTCTATAAATGAGTTTACTACAGATAGCCGGAGGACTCTACAAACTCCTATTGGAAATTCACGACATCGCAGCGGATTAGATATACTGCCGGAGGGAATAGAAACAAATACGGGTTTGGTTCTTTGTTATACTAATAAAGATGGGAATAATAATGAATAGAAAAAGAAATCAATAGGAGTGGAAAAGAAATGAAAACAAAAGCAATCTTTCTGGACATGGATGGAACGGTGCTCGACAGCCAGAATAAAGTCAGCCTTACGATCAAAAAGGTAATTGACCGGCTCCGGAGCCAGGGGCTGTATGTATTTATAGCAACAGGCAGATCGGCGATGGAAGTAAAGTCGCTTGTGCCGAAAGGATTCGAAGTAGATGGAATCGTTGCTTCCAACGGCATGGAAGGCCATATTAACGATGAAATACTGTTTGAGCATTCGCTGCCGCTGGACCTGGTCGAAACGATTATTGCAGAAGCTAGAAAAAAGGAAGTCTACTACGAACTGTTTCCTTACAATGCCCCACGCATTATGATGGCGGAGGATCAGGCTTTTATTGAAAGAGCAGTAGAGGACCCAAAGCCTGAGGAAGTGGAAATTAATGAATGGCTCTCCCGGAAGCAGGCGGTCCGGCAGGATATCGTCTGGACGGAAACGCTCCCGGAACAGGCCGGCTATTCCAAATTTTACTTCTTCTCCAGAACGACCGGGCATATAGACGAATGGAAAGCAGAGTTGGAGCGCTTAAAGGAACATACCAGCTTTACCACGTCGACTTCTTCCTCGCACAACGTCGAAGTGATGTCTGCCGGCATTAATAAAGCGAGCGGTATAAAAGAAATGGTGGAGCGGTACAACCTTTCCCAGGAAGATACGCTGGCAGTAGGAGACAGTCACAATGACCTCCCCATGTTTGAATATGTTCATCATGCCGTAGCTATGCAGAACGCAGCCGATGATATAAAGGCGATTGCCGATGAAGTCACTGAATTCACCTGTGACGAAGACGGAGTAGCGGCCTATCTGGAGCATACTTTTTTAAAAAACAAGGCAGATCATAAAGCGTAGAGGCTGTGGAAAAAAAGATAAAGCAGGTGATCACATTTTTCTTTTAACGTGTCCCTACTGCGGATATAAAATTCCGTTATGGAAGCCAAAGTGGCGAAGACGGGACGTCCGCCCATGGGAATTAAAATGTCCGACATGTGACCGGGTAAGCAGATACAGCAGATCCCTGCTTATTTTTCAGGGGATATTTTTCTTTTATTAATATTTGTCATCATGCCGTTTATTAATATCACTTCGGAATCTCTTTGGGAAGCATACTTGTACGGTTTGATTTTAATTCTTGTACTTATCCCGGTTTACTGGAAGCTTAACCGATTGGAAAAAAAGTAATAACAGCCTGGAGTAGATTAGCCTTCCCTGAAAAGTGGTAATAGTACAAAGAATACCTTTTACCATTTCATTACCTTTTGTCACAAGATAAAGAAACAGAGGCATGAAGGAAATAAGGAGAGTAGACTAATGACAGAAAAAGAACAGGGACCGCTCGATGTTGTGTTTGAACAAATTAAAGAGGCGTCCCGGACAATGAAACTAAAAGACAGTGTGCAGACATTGCTGTCTCACCCTAAACGAAAAGTAGAAGTATCGTTTCCAGTCGAAATGGATGATGGCCATACGCAGCTTTTCAAAGGATACCGGACCCAGCATAATGATCTCCTGGGACCATTCAAAGGCGGGATCCGGTTTCATCCGTCCATGACCGTGGAGGAATCACAGGCTCTGGGCACTTGGATGACGTTTAAATCGGCTCTCGTGCAGATTCCACATGGTGGAGCAAAAGGCGGCGTGGCATGCGATCCGTCGATGCTGAGTGATCGTGAGCTGCGGGAAGTAAGCCGGGGCTATATGGAAGCATTCTCCGACTTGTTCGGAGCGGGCCGGGACGTGCCGGCGCCTGATGTATATACGGATCCAAAAACGATGGGCATTATGATGGATACGTATTCAAGAATTGCCGGCAGGCACGAAGCAGGTGTTATCACAGGAAAACCTCCGCTGGTCGGCGGTTCAAAAGCAAGAGGCGCCGCTACTGCGCAGGGTGCCGTTTATGTTATTGAGCAGATGCTTGAGAAAATGAACCAGGCTCCGGAACATACGCGGGTAGCCGTTCAGGGCTTTGGCAATGGCGGCCAGATCGCAGCACGCCTGCTCTACGACAAAGGCTTCAAAGTTGTCGGAGTCAGCGATTCTAAAACGGCCCTGTACGATAAAGAAGGACTTGATATTCCCAAAGCCCAAGAAGTAAAAGAGAACAACGGGCTGAAAGAATACGGGGCAGAATTTCTTCTCGACAGCAGTGAGGACGTGCTGTACGTGGATACCGATATTTTGATCCCGGCCGCCATGGAAGGCGTTATTACGAAAAATAATGCGTCCCGTATTAAAGCAAAGCATATAATGGAACTGGCAAACGGGCCGACTACCCCGGAAGCCGACCATATGCTAAAAGAGAAAGACCAGCATGTTTATCCGGATATCCTGGTGAATGCCGGAGGAGTGATCGTGTCTTATCTCGAATCGGTGCAGAATCATATGAACTATTACTGGGAAGAAGACGAAATAAACGAGCGGATGAAAACGTTTATTTTGCAGGCTTATGAGAACACCGAAGAAACTGCTGCATATTATCAGACGACCTATCGGAATGGCGCGATGATCTTTGCGATCCAGAAGCTGGAACAGGCACTGGAATTCAGAGGATATATTTCATAACAGATCCCAGACTATCATGCGGAAAACAAAAAAAGCAGCCCTGCCTCCTTTTAAAGGACACGGGGCTGCTTTTTTATGATTTCATTGTTTAGTTGTCATTTCCTTTTTTGTTCTGAAGCGGATGCACGGAAGGGTCTTCGTTTTCTGTCGTTTGGCCCTCGTCTTTAATACGGGCTTCTTCCCGTTTGACGTGTTCTGTCTCTTCTTCGGTTTCCTGGATTTTTCTTTTGCCTACCACGACTTCATCGGTAACGACCGAGGTTTTTTTTACCTCAACCTCCTCATCTGTGAGGCGCATACGGACTTCATCGTGGTCTTCTCCTATTTCCCCGGGGGCTGCTGTTTCGCTGCTGTCGACCGGGCGCTTTTCAATAAAAGCTTCTTCCCGCTGAACCGGTACGGAGACTGTTTGTTCTTCCTCTACTACCTCTTTAGTTACGCCGACTTCTCCTTTATCAACTTTTTTCTTCGTAACGTCCAGCTGTTCTTCACGAAGCGGCATGACCTGCTCCTCGATGGATTCGTTTTGTACGGTAGAAGCTTTAGGAGCTGTATCCGGTTCGGCCGTTGTATATTCATTGCCGGGAGGAGGTACTTCCTGCTCGTCGATGGGAGCTGTATCTAAAGAATGGGTAAGAACAATAATACTTCCCTTTTCTACAGCGGACGCATTTGAATCGGCTTCTGCTTCGGAGAGCCCCAGCTCCTGAAGCGTGGCACTTGTATGCGTCGTTGAATCGGTATCGGAAGAACTGCCTTTGAACATATTTTTTAACCCATCCATAAAGCCGGTGTTTTCTTTCTCCTGCGTTTGTTCCACATTCGCCTGAACACCGGTTTCTTTCGAAATAAAACTGCCTTCTTTTTCATCATTTAAGACGATGGAAATATTGTCAGATAGGACGCCTTCCTGCTTTAAAGCGGCTATAGCTTCGGCCGCCTGCTGACTGTTTTCGTATACTCCGTACACAGCTGCTGTCATGATAGTGCCTCCTTATTATATCGTGCATAATCCTTTTATCCTTTAACGTCATAAACAAATGGATATAGTACTGGAATTGCCATTTCCTGCCGTAATCAAACCTATATCCGCTATAGTTGAACATATAGACCCATATTCGATATCTTTTACTGCAGAACGGGAGGATGCGAATGACTGAGTGATTTACATCACATTGCCGGAAGGCGAAACCTATTATAATAAAGGGAGAACATCAGTCCTAATGACAGAAAAGGGGGACCGTATATGAGCGCTATTTATCACACCATCCTTGCAGCAGTAGATGGATCAGAGGAAGGGTATTATGCATTTAGAAAGGCAGTCAGCCTGGCAGGAAAAGAAGGGGCAGAGCTTATTATCTGCACGGTAGTAGACGAACGCTCTTACACAGGAATTGAGTACAGCCCGGCTATTTTTGCAGGTTTTGAAAAATATGCCAAAACGCTTTTAGCAGAATACAAAACCCAGGCACAGGAAGCGGGGGTTACGAAGGTTACCACCAGCCTGGAATTCGGCTCTCCACGGGTGAAAATCCCAAAATCAGCAGCTCCGAAGTTTAACGTGGACCTGATTATCGCCGGTGCGGCCGGAACCGGTGCTGTGGAAAGGCTTATTCTTGGAAGCGTGTCGGAGCACATTGTGAGAAGAGCCTCATGTGATGTGCTGATTGTACGCAAAAAGAAAGGATACGAAGAAGCCCTGGCTATGACTCCGTAACGTATCCATTTTCATCTATTTCAGCATTTATTGAAATATCTTCAAGGTACTGAAACATCTGTTGTTTTTCCTGGCCTTCAACCGGTGTAATTTGGTTGTTTTTAATCTGATAGGGGGCGAAAGCAAGACTTGTTTCTTCTTCTGTAAAAGTTAAGTGAAGCACGCCTGTCTCGGCAGAGTGGCCGCTCACGTAGTCGGGAAAAAGAAAATTCCCAAGCGAATAGGCAATAGGAACGCCGTCATAAAACTCAAATCCCTGCAGCCAGTGCGGGTGTGCACCTACAATGGCATCGGTACCCGTTTCGTCTACGATGCGTTCCACATATTCATGCTGATAAGCCGCCGGCGCACTGGTTTTTTCAACTCCCCAGTGGAAATTAACGACCAGATGATCGGCATCAACGGCCTTTTCGTGTGCCTGAATGGTTTCGATCACGTGATCAAGGTCGTAGCCATTCGTAACGCCGGGCTTTCCAGGCTGGGCCGTCCAGCTGAAATCGGGAAAAAAACGCGTGAAAGACAGAAAAGCGACCGTGCTGCCGTTAATTTCGACTATTTCTGCTTCATAAGCTTCTTCACTGGATCTTCCGGCACCGATATAAGCAATCTCTTTCGTTTCCAGGGCATCTATCGTGTCCAGCAGTCCCTGCTCGCCATAGTCCATCATATGATTGTTGCCGAGATTAACCATATCAACGTGGGCAGCTTTTAACGCATCCAGAGATTCCAGCCTGCTTTTAATCCAGAACAGCTGGCCGTCAGTTTTTGTTTCCCGCTCCGTGATGGTACTCTCCAGGTTCACCATGCTGTAATCGGCTTTTTCAAATTCATTATGTACGTACTCAAATGGATAATCATACCCTTGCTCATCTAGAACCGGCCGCAGGTCCCAGTCAAACATTGTGTCTCCCGCAAAAGCGATCGTAAGAGGACTGGCTTTCGGTACAGCTTCCAGCGCGTTTGCTGTTTTTTCAGCCGGAATGGAAGGAACTTGTTGATCAGAAGGATCTGCAGTATTACTGCCGCACCCCGCTGCAGTTAAAAGAAGCCCGGCTCCTACTAAAGAAAATAAATACTTCAATGAAACGCCTCCTGGCTGTGTAGTGATGGTAAACATAAGGATCTTTTGTCAAAAGAAGGAATCAACATGTCGACATTATAAAGGAATATAAGCTGAAATACCTGTGCTGAAGTACCTGTGACAAACCTATGGATACTTTTCCATACGATACATTAATTAAAAACCTATTATGAGGAGGATACATGATGAAAACAGCTTACGAACGCATATTAGTAGCGGTGGATGATTCCTCAGAGTCCAAAAACGCGCTTCGCAAAGCAAGTGAAATCGCAAAAATGAACAATGATGCGAAGCTTATCATTACACATGTCGTGGATGAAGCCGCCTACGCCGGAGTCCAGACGTTTCCTGTTGATTTTTTTAAAGAGGCAGAGGAACGGGGCAAAGAGCTGCTCCATGACATGGAAAGCGACATGATGGATGCCGGGCTTACGAATATCGAAACCATTCTCGACCGGGGAAATCCTAAGGTTCTTATCCCAAAAGAAATAGCCGTAGCGCAGAAGGCGGATTTAATAGTAGCAGGCGCATCAGGAGCGGGCACAGTAGAGAAGTTTGTTATTGGAAGCGTGTCGGCAGGTATTGCCAGACATGCCACGAGTGACGTGCTTATCGTCAGGAAAAAAGCGGACGGCTATCCATATGTGTCCATCCTGCTGGCGGTGGACGGCTCTGAATCGGCGCACCGTGCATTCAAAAAAACCGTTCATCTGGCTAAATTGGAAAAAGCTGAATTAACAATCGCCCACGTTATCAATAAAAGAATGCTGTCAAATGTGACAAAAAACAGCAAAGAAGCGCTGCAGTCCATGGAAGATGCCGGCTGGAAAATGCTGACCGATTACAAACAGGAGGCAGAAAGCGAAGGGATTTCTCCAGTCAGGGTGGAAGTAGAACACGGGGCTCCTAAGATGGTACTAGCAAGAAGCGTGGCACCCAGACATCATGCCGATCTTATTGTATCCGGGGCGTCAGGACTGCGCAGCAGAGAGCGGTTCTTTCTGGGCAGCGTATCGGAAGGTATTACTAGAAGAGCGGGATGTGATGTGCTCGTGGTAAGGCAGCCGGTGCAGGAGTAAACAAAACTATAAGGGGGACTCTATATGACACAGATGTACAAACGAATCCTGGCAGCGGTAGATGGATCCAGCGAATCCAAAGCGGCGTTTCAAAAAGCCAGGCGGCTGGCCGAACGCGAAGGTGCTGAACTGCTGGTCTGTCACGTTGTAGATACCACCTCGTACGCGGGCATGGAGCATTACACCACGTCTTTTGTCAAAGGACTGGAAGAATACTCGCAGAACCTTTTAAATGAGTATAAAGCCGAGGCAGAGAAGGATGGAAAAGTCAAAATCATTACGATTATGGAGCATGGGTCCCCCTAAATCAAAAATCCCCAAAAGTATTGCAGGGAAATACTTTTGGGGATTTGATTGTAGCTGGGGCTGCAGGGATGGGAGCAGTCGAGCGGTTCGTCCTTGGAAGTGTCTCCGAACAAATCACAAGAAGAGCGGTCTGCGATGTACTAATTGTCCGTGCAGATAAATGATAAATCAGCGCTGCCGGCAGTAAATGCCGGCGGCTTTTTTATATGACAAATCAATGAACAAAGCACGCTTTCCCATCTAAATCAAAGACAGTGTCCGGTAAGACAGGTATAATTAGAACTAATCATAAAAATAGGAGACGTGACTTATGTATCCAACCCTGGAAGACTGTATTAATGATTTAGAAAAGAATGGACGCCTCATCCGGATTAAAGAAGAAGTCGATCCCCATCTGGAGCTTGCATCCATACATATGCGTGTAAACGCGGCAGGTGGTCCTGCTTTACTATTTGAAAATGTAAAAGGGTCAAAATACCGGGCTGTATCCAACTTATTCGGCGATTTGGAAAGAAGTGAATTTATTTTCCGGAACACGCTGGAAACGACGCAGCGTCTGATTTCCCTGCGCAGCAATCCGGTCGCTGCATTAAAGCAGCCAATAAAAAACTTCAGCTCCGGAGTGGCCGGTTCCAAAGCGCTCCCTATGAAGAAAAAGGAAAAAGAAGTAGACGGATTTGACGAAATTCGTATTGAGGATCTGCCGCTGATTAAACATTGGCCGGATGACGGCGGAGCTTTTGTTACGCTTCCTCAGGTTTACTCAGAGGATCCGGAAAAACCGGGTATTATGAATAGTAACCTCGGCATGTACCGGGTACAGCTGGATGGCAATGATTTTGAAACAAATAAAGAAATCGGTATGCACTATCAAATTCACAGAGGCATCGGGGGCATCAGGAAAAAGCCAACCGCCTCGGGCCAGCCGTTAAAGTAAGTATTTTTATAGGGGGTCCGCCTTCCCATACCCTCTCCGCCGTCATGCCGCTGCCGGAAGGATTAAGCGAAATGACTTTTGCCGGTCTTCTGGCCGGGCGTCGTTTCCGTTATACGTACGCAGACGGCTACTGCATCAGCCTGGATGCTGATTTTGTGATTACCGGAGAGCTGCATCCGAAGGAAACCAAGCCGGAAGGGCCTTTTGGCGATCATCTGGGCTACTACAGTCTTGTACATGAGTTTCCGATGATGCGTGTGCATAAAGTATACGCCAAGCAGCAGGCGATCTGGCCGCTCACGGTCGTTGGCCGTCCGCCGCAGGAAGACACGGCGTTTGGGGACCTGATTCATAAACTGACCGGTGATGCCCTAAAAGAGGAAATTCCCGGCGTGAAAGAAGTAAACGCTGTCGATGCGGCAGGAGTGCATCCGCTGCTGTTTGCCATTGGAAGCGAACGCTATACGCCTTTTCAAAATGTACAGCGCCCAGCCGAGCTGCTCACGATTGCCAACAGGATTCTTGGAACCGGTCACGTGAGCCTGGCTAAGTTTCTTTTTATTACAGCAGAGCAGGAGAAAACGCTCGACACTCATAAAGAAGTGGAATTTCTAACGTACATTATGGAACGGCTTGATCTTCACCGCGACCTGCATTTCTACACCAATACAACGATCGATACCCTGGACTATTCCGGTACCGGATTAAACAGCGGAAGCAAAGTCGTTATTGCTGCGTACGGAGATAAAATAAGAGAGCTCTGTCAGACGGTACCCGTTCATTTTGAACAGATCGATACCTTTCATAATGCACGCCTGGTGATGCCCGGCATGACTGCCGTACAGGGGCCGGAATTTACAACGTATGAAGAGGCGGAAAAGGAAACGGCTGAATTAAGCCAAAGCCTGCTGAAAAACGGAGCAATGCCGGAATGTCCGATCATTATTCTCTGTGATGACAGCACGTTTATTAGTGAAACTATCTCTAATTTTATGTGGGCTGTGTTCACGAGAAGCAACCCATCCCACGATATTCATGGGGTGAACGGCTTTTATGATCATAAGCACTGGGGCTGCGACAATATGATTATAGATGCGAGGATCAAGCCGCATCATGCGCCGCCGCTTATTGCCGATCCGGAAGTGGAGAAGCATGTTGATCGATTGTTTGAAGATGGCGGAAGTTTAAGCCACATTTCCCCGCAAAAGTGATAAAATAGAACACGCAGATAAGAAAAAAGCCCGGAAACGTCCGGGCGCGGTTATTTTCTTAAAAAAAGGCAATAACCCCAGCAGATTACAGAGAGGGGTATCACCCACATGACGTTTACGGTTAATGACAGATTTAAAATGTTTACGCTGAGTTCCAATGAGCCGCTCACAAAAGACATCGTCCGGCACTTAGGAAGTGAGCTTGGAGGAAGCAACGTACAGCGCTTCAGTGATGGAGAAATTAAAGTGAACGTGGAAGAGAGCGTGCGCGGCGGTGAGATTTATGTTGTTCAGTCTATTGCTCATCCAAGCAGTGACCACTTAATGGAATTGTTAATTATGATTGATGCATTAAAGCGGGCGTCTGCCAAGCGGATTAATTTGGTTATTCCTTATTTCGGCTATTCCAGGCAGGATCGGAAGGCACGTTCCAGGGAGCCTATTACGGCGAAGCTGATAGCGAACCTGCTTCAGGCAGCGGGAGCAACCCGTGTGATCACGATGGATCTTCATGCTCCGCAGATTCAGGGATTTTTTGATATTGCGGTGGATCACTTGCTCGGTATGCCTATACTGTCCAAGTATTTTGCGGAAAAGAAGATCGAGAATGGTGTCATAGTTGCTCCGAACAATGGAGGAGTAAAGGCTGCCCGGGAATTAGCAGACATTCTTGGTATGCCGATAGCCTTTATAGACAAAAGGCAGACAGGCCCCCGGGAATCAGAAATTGTAAACATTATTGGTGACACGGCAGGCAAAAATGCCATTATTATTGATGATCTAATAGATACCGGCAAAACGATTGCATCAGCTGCCCAGGCGCTCAAAGACAGCGGCACCGAAACAATATATGCCTGCTGCACCCATGCAGTGCTCTCAGGAAATGCGGTGGAACTGATCGAACAGGCTCCAATAGAAGAGATGGTCGTAACGGATACCATTCAAATTCCAAAAGAAAAACAGGGTAAGAATATGAAAGTTTTATCAGCGGCACCTTTTTTCGCAGAAGCGATCAGCCGCGTGCATAACAGGCAGTCTGTAGATAAGCTTTTTAAACGCTGATTAGTAGTTAAGACCGCAGGTCATGCCTGCGGTCTTAATAGAAGTATATTTATAATTTCACGTACCATATTATTTTTAAAAATTAAATAAACATCAAAAATATCAAAATCAGCAAAATAAACATCCTCCATTTAGTGTGATATGTATCACGTTCATGTTAAAAAAACTGGTATATACTAAACGTAATAAATCCACGAGAGAGGCAGGGGGAAATCATGAAGACACGGTATAAAACGATACTGGTTGCGGCAGACGGATCCGAGGAATCCCACTTTGCTTTAAAAAGAAGTATTGAGCTTGCAAAAACCAACGAAAGCAGACTGGTTATCACACACGTGGTAGATTATCGCAACTACAGCCGGATGCAGCTTTATTCACCTTACGTGCTGCCGACAGCTGAAGAAAAAGGCCAGGCTATTCTAGATGAATGCAAGGAAATTGCAGAAAAATCCGGGGTGAGCAATGTAAGTATTTCTATGCAGCAGGGTATGCCAAAATCAAAAATCCCTAAAGAGATAGCGGCGGAATTTGCTGCTGATTTAATTGTATCAGGAGCATCAGGTGCCGGGACATTCGAAAAATTTACATTGTTAGGGACGAGCCGGAGAAAACGTATCAAACGATTATGATACCAGTAGACGGCTCAGATACCGGTCTCGATGCTTTTAAAAAAGGAATTGCTATGGCAAAAGAGTCCGGAGCTTCCGTCGTTATTGCGCATGCTATGCACACGCCAATGGTATCCAGCGCTGACAATTACCGCGATCATATATTGGAAACGTTTAAAGAAAATGGAGAAAAGCTTATTAATGAGTACAGCAGAATGGCTAAAGAAGAAGGAATGGAGGAAGATAAGCTGGTTTTATCACTTCAGGCCGGATCGCCTAAACTCATTCTTCCAAAAGAAACGGCGCATAGACATCATGTTGATCTAATTATTGTAGGGGCTTCCGGTTTAAGCAGCACCGAGCGGTTTTTTCTGGGTAGTGTTTCCGAGGGAATTGCCAGGCGGGCAGCGTGTGATGTGTTAATCATTCGTAATCACCAATAGAAAGAAAGGGAATTACGTGTGGTAATTCCCTTTTACATAAATAAGTATATTTTGTGTAAATATTCATATAATCAGGTAACTAAAGAATTTATTTTATATAATAGAAGATAAGGAGGAACGTGATGTAGAATCAGTATTACATATCGACTATGCTTGAGCAGGCGGACAATAATATATCAACAATAAAAAAACGCTCCCTATACGGGAGCGCTCTGTTTTATTTATTAATTAATCCACCTTGTTCTTCTTGAAGCTGGCGGACCGCTTCTACCTGCATATCAGTTAATGAACTGTAATTGCCTTTGGAATCCAATGCCAACAGCACGGATGTGCCTTTTAGGGAGTACTTATTCGTTAAATCTCCAAAATCTTTGGATTTCATTTTATAATCGGCTTCTTCATATTGACCTTCTGAAACAAGTGCATAAATATCGAGCTCCGGGATCATTTCGAGCGTAATCGCTTCGTTTCCCGCGATATCGTAAATGTCCTGCTGTCCTTCTACAGAACGTACTTCAATTTCTTCATTTGTTTTGCTGATAATTACTTGTAAACTCATATATCTCACCCTTCTAATTGTGTGCTACTGTAGCCATTTCCGAATTACGCTTCATGTAAACATGGTATTATTAAAAAAGCAGCAGGGCATAAAAAGCCCGGGCTGCTTTCACTTCAAATAATAGTATTCTTCAGGTGTCATTACCTGTCCGCTTACCGGCAGGATGGCTTCAAACGATACAAAATAAATAGTCATATTTTCTTTAGAGGGATAGTGAGGATCTTCTTTATGGGCGAACCCTTTTCGAATTAAATCGCGCCAGTCTTCATCAGCAGCAGATCCATAATAAAAATTCTGTACAGGAACATGATGATTATCCAATCCGAGTGCTTTCTTTAATTTTCCCATCTGTGTTTCCGATAAGGTGGATGAAAATAACATAAGGGAGCACACCCTTTCGCGTGAAGTATAAACTATTTTTTATGATAGGGGTTGTGATGATTATTTTCAAGTTTTTGCTTTTCCTTTTTTTCATAGCAGCAGTTGGCAGACAGAATCGAAAGTTTCACTGGATAAATGAACAGGTATAGAAGAAAACAGTGCCTTTTCTTAAAAGGAAAGCATTCAAATAACATAGAGTGAGGGAATGCCAGGTGACTTATGTATTGCTATTAGTGGGATTTGCTTTATTAATTAAGGGAGCGGATTATTTTGTCAAAGGTGCCTCGCGCATAGCGGAAAATCTGCAGGTCAGCCCGCTGCTTGTCGGTCTGACGATTGTGGCATTTGGAACAAGCTCTCCGGAAGCTACGGTCAGTATAACGGCTGCTCTGGAGGACAATGCAGGAGTAGCGCTTGGAAACGTAGTAGGCAGTAACATTTTTAATATCACATTCGTTATTGGGCTGACTGCGCTGATCGCTCCATTAAAAGTAGAGGCAGAAACGATTCGTAAAGAGATTCCATTTACTCTGCTGGCAGGAATCGCTTTGTTGATTTTAATGAGTGATGCCGTACTGCAGACAGCAAGCACCAATATCATTACCCGCAGTGACGGTTTTGTCCTATTGCTGTTCTTTGCTGTATTTCTGTATTATATCTTTGAAGTGGCAAGAAGAGACCGCAGCGCACAGACCGCGCAGGAAACGACAGACGGCAAAGTATGGGGGAAATATATATTCCTTACGATTCTAGGACTGGCCGCTATTATTTTCGGGGGTGACCTGGTCGTGGGCAGCGCATCAGAGATTGCAGTTTCCTTTGGAATGAGCACAACCCTTGTTGGGTTGACGATTGTAGCAATTGGAACCTCTCTGCCGGAGCTGATTACTTCTGTAACGGCTGCGTTAAAAAAAGAGGGAGGAATAGCCATCGGCAATATCGTCGGCAGCAACATATTTAATATCTTTTTTGTCCTTGGTGCCGCCTCTGCTGTATCTCCGCTTGCAGTTGACAGCAAAGTGTTTTTTGATATCATTTTGATGATTATCCTGACCGTGGTGCTGCTCGTATTTTCCAGAACGAGCTATACGATTGGACGAAAAGAAGGAGTCACGCTTGCAGTCGCTTATATTTTATACATGATTTATATTATTATTCGAAATTAGACTAAACCAACCCCGACAGCTCCTGAAAAGAGCGGACGGGGTTGGTTTTTTATTACCAGCTTAATATCGAGCTTAAGATTGTAATGGTGGCTGCGTAAACTACGGCAGCACCGAGAAAAATATAAAGGTGTGTATGCTTCTCCGATGGCATTTCCTTGCTGATAACATTAAAAATCATGGCGCCGGACGTAAAAGCAATCATCGAATCCACATAAAGACCGGTAGATGGGCCAAACACGCCGGCAGCACAGCCTCCGATGGTTGCCGCTGCCAGGATGAACCGTCCATATCGAAGATGAAGCGGTTTGTTCTCTAGGGATAAGTTATAGGAGATGCCGATAAAATGAAGACCAATAGCGGTTCCGTAAAACAGGGCTTCGACTGTTTTTACATCAGACGAAACAACGATGTAGGTGACCATAAAGGTATAAGCCGCGAAAAAACCTGCTTCCACAAAATAAAAACGGGTCGCGCCATGCGTTTCATCCTTACGGTAATCCGCTAATTTGTAGATGGTAAAATAGACAAGCAGGCCAAGCAGTCCCAGTACATACAGCTCTGAGCCCAGAGGGGCTTCACCACCCAGTTTATTCTGCTCATCATGAAGGGTGGGCAGAATATAAACAAATACATAGGCAATCGCTACGCCACCACATAGCGAAAGCCAGCGGGACGTAGATAGTTTCGTTTTGGAAATAATCTGGCTTGCAAACAGCTGAATCAGCAAGAAGCCAATTCCAATAATTATAGAATCTATCGTAATCATATTTGGATGTCGTCTCCTTTTTTTATACAGCCAATTAAATATAGCATATCCCTTTCCATAAAAAACAAGAAGGAAGTCCTTTTTTCTAAAAAAATCTGTATGAAACAATGGCTGTACGACGCGTTTTTAGTACGATATACTAAATATGTAAAAAAGTTCTAAACGAAGAGGGAGGCTTTTATGCCTATATGCAGAAGCTGCCGCAGAAAATGGAAATACAAGCAGACCCTTTCCAACCTAAGTCGTTCGGGGAATCAGTGGGATTGTCCTTTTTGCGGGGAAACCCAGTATCCGACGTTCACCTCTATGATCCGCTTTGCCTTATTGTACTTTGTGGCCGCCGCCAGCCTGCTGGTATTTGTGTTATTAATTTATCATTTGTTCAAGTGGCAGGTGTAATAACAGTAAGTTATGTCCTAGTCTTTTTGATTTTTCCTTTTGCTCTTCGTCTCAGCAGCTATAAGGAATCTCCTTTATAAAAACAGCCGCGCAGAGACTACCTGCGCGGCTGTTTTTATAAATGTGAAGGATAGGTTATACAACATCTCCTTGTAAATACTTAGAGGCAAATGCTTCGGGCAGCATTGGCTTGTCAAAATAATAGCCCTGGCCAAACAAACAGGCATTTTCTTTTAAAAAGGCCAGCTGTTCTTTTGTTTCAATACCCTCTGCGAGCGGTACAATATCCATTGATTCCGCTAATCGAATAATCGCTTCGATGATTTTTTTGTTCGAGGCGGCATCCAGATTCATAGTCAGGGATTTATCAATTTTGATCATATCAACTGGAAATGAAGCTAAATATTAAAGAGAAGAATATCCGGTACCGAAATCATCGAGTGCGATTTGAACACCTTCTCGTTTCAGTGTGCGCAGCAGATCAAGTGACTGCTGTTCCTGGCGGATAATCATGCCCTCGGTGATTTCAATATTAAGCTGGGAGGGTGGAATTTGGTAATCGTGAAGAAGCGTAATGATATTTTCAGCCATCTGCCCGTCCTCAAACTGCTGCGGAGAGATGTTGACCGCAAGTTGAAAGTCGTCTTTCCGCGATTTTATCCAGTCCCCGGTCAGGCGAAAGCTTTCTTCCAGCACCCAGCTGCCAATGTCTCTCATCAGGCCGGCGTTTTCTGCGATAGGAATAAACTCAAAGGGAGAGACAGCTCCCAGATAAGGGTGCGTCCAGCGGAGCAGGGATTCGGCACCAATTATCCGGTTTGTCCCCAGTTCAACCAGCGGCTGGAACATAATGTGGAACTGCTCTTTTTTTACCGCCTGCTTCAACTCGTTTTTTATAAAGAAGTTTCTCGTGTAGGTCCCCAGTATATCCTCCTTGTAAAACTCCACTCGGTTTTTACCTTTATCTTTTGCCCCATACATAGCCATATCGGCTTTATTCAAAAGGTCTTCCATGACGTTTCCATCTTCCGGATACATGCTGACCCCGGCACTGAACGTGAAAAATATCTTATCTCCTTCAATAATCATTCCGTCGTTATGACACTCTTTATGAATATGATCGAAAATATCATGAATATATGCTTGAGTAAGGGGTATGTTTTCCTGGGGGATCAGCACAACAAATTCATCGCCTCCGATTCTGGCAACCGTGCTCTGTGGGGGAAGATAAGTGGTTAGACATTGGCTGATTGACTGAAGTGCTTTGTCTCCAGCGGCGTGTCCGTATATGTCGTTTATCTCTTTAAAGTAATCAAAATCCAAATAAAGAACCGCTATTCGGGAGTGGGTGGTACTGTAACACGGAAAATGATCAAAAATATAAGAACGATTGTATAAACCTGTCAGCCTGTCTGTTATTAAGGCATCTTCAAGCATTAGACTCTGATTGACAATAAACCCAAGCATTTTCATCAGCCGTACATGTTCCTCCGCAAAATGATACGGATCGAGATCCAGAACGCAGAGGCTTCCGACAATAACTTTTTCTTCTGTATAAATAGGAACTCACATTAAAGAGCCGGTGCCCACCAGCCGGGTAACCGGATGGTCTTTCGTGAGCGGGTGAAGACTTAAATCATTAATAACGAGCGGGTTTTCTCCACTCCGCGTAACCACCTGGCAGAACTCGTGGCGGTAATCCCGGATTTCGCCTTCTTTTAGCAGCTTATGCCTGCGATTGAAAACGCGTCTTATCGTGTTAACGTTTCCATCGGTAGTGGAAAAAAATATTGTATTTGCCTGCAGAGAAGCGCTTAAATAATCAATTGCTTCCGACACAATGTGATCCAGCTTTTCTGTATAATTAATTTCCATATAAGGCATTATCGTTTCTCCTTCAAACTCTAAATTAAAGCAGAATGGATATAATATTATATTTCTACCATAATTTGAGAATATAGTTAAGTATATTCTACCACAGTGAACGAAATAAAATGTAGGAAATGATTCATATCTTGAAGATCATGATATAATAGGAGTAAGAAAATATACCTGATTTATTTTTCAGGTGAGCCGTTTTTCAAGAAGGGAGGTGGCAAAGATGACTGCTCCTGAAAAAGAGAAAAAGGGTATCGTTCGTGATGAAATAAAAGAATATGAACTTGATATCGACCGCATGATTAACGAAGGCTTTGCCGGCGGACGCATTATCGATATAAAACGGAAGCGTCCAAAAGAAAACGCAGCAGGCGCTGAAGAATCATAAATAAAAAACCGGTCCTCTTTCTAGAGAACCGGTTTTGTCTGGGGGAAAAAAATGAAAGGCTGTATTTACGATATGCTTATGGCTCCGCTCGAACACAGCCGCTTTAGGCAGATACGCCGCGGGATGCTCGAATCTGTTAAAGGACATGTGCTTGATATCGGCTCTGGTACAGGTGCTTCGATACCTTACTATCAGCAGGCGGAAAGTGTCACCATGCTGGAGCCGGATGCCGCTAAAATCAGACGCATTTCCCGTAAGAGAAAGCATGGGGAACTCTACTGGGCAGAAGCTTCTGCTGAATGCATTCCTTTTCCTGATAATACGTTTGATGAAGCCGCCGCCTTTCTTGCGTTCTGCACAATCCCGGATCCCGTACTCGCTCTCAGCGAAACTGCTAGAGTCGTCAAACCAGGGGGGCGCGTACAGTTATTTGAGCATGTTCGAATGGATCATCACCCAAAGGCGGCGGCGCTCCAGGATTTTCTAACACCAGCCTGGCAGCTGGCCGCAGAGGGCTGTCAGCTGAACCGGCCGACCCGGCAGCTGGTGGAAGAAAGTCCGCTGCGCATCAATCAGGTTCGTTCATTATACGGCGGACTATTTCTCATTATAGAAGCTTATGTACCTTCTGGAGTCAGTCCCCTGAAGTAAGCTCCTCCACCTGAATATCAAGCTGTCTTTCCAGCGAAACTCCGTCATTAAACCAGAATTTCTCCAGTGGCACCATATATATCTGGTCGTTTTGATAAGCAGGCAGACTTTTCCAAATGGAACTCTCCATTAATTGTTCTGCTTCTTCCACGCCGCCTTCCTCATAGACAGTGACAAACATATGGTCCGCTGCATAGTCGGGCAGTGCTTCCAGAGAAAGCGCTGCGAACTGTTCGCCGGGATCCAGTACTTCCTCCTGAACGAGGTCAGGAGCAGGCAGACCCAGGGTTTCGTATAAATTATAGGAGCCGCGTCCCGGTGTGGTGTGGACGTATATTTCCTTCGCAGATAATTCATACACTCCCACGGTTTCGCCGGAATCAATAATATCATTGATTTGTTCCTGGGCGTCTTCGGCCTGCTGTTCGTAGGAAGCAATCCATTCATCTGCCTCTTCTTCACGACCAAGCATCTCACCGAAATATGCCACTTCTTCTTTTGCATCCATCTCCGCCCATGGTGCAGTAACCGTTGGAGCAATTTGTTCGAGCTGGCTGATAACATTTTCGTCTAAATATGTAGGGGCTACAATAAGATCCGGTTCCATTTCCAGGACCTTTTCCACGGAGGGATCTCCTACATCTTCCGCATCAGCCAGTTCCTCTCCCAGCTGTTCGGAATTGTTTTTTATTGTAGAATCCACGCCTATGGGCTCAATACCTAAAGCAAGAAGGTCGCCGGCGAATTGCAGCGCAATAACACGCTCCGGATCTGCCGGGATTTCCACTTCACCATTTTCAGCGGTAACGGTTCTCGTGTCACTGGATTCCTCAGCCTGTCCGGCTTCTCCGGTATCGCTGTTTTCCTCAGAGCCGCTGTTTCCGCAGGCGGAAAGAAAAAGCGCAAGACAGAAAAGAAAAACAGAAGCTGTCGTCCATTTTTTCAACATATACATACACATCCTTTATTGATATTGAAAATCATTATCATTTAAAACATAACAGGAATATTTTTGTTTGTCCAGATATAATAGAACGTTGACTTTAAGAGAATACAGCGGTATATTCAAAGAAATAATATGTTCGGCAAATGACAGCAGGGGGAGAGACCGGTTTAAGTATCCGGCACCGAAGGAGCAATTCGCCAAAAAAGCCTTGGCGGCTAAACTCTCAGGTAAACTGACCGCTGCTGGATGCAACTCTGGAGAGAGCCTGCGGGCCGCCAAAGGGGAGCTTCCTTGTTTGAAGCAAATCTCTCAGGTAAAAGGGACAGAGAAAAGGCAGAAGAAATTCTGGCTTTTCTCTGTCCCTTTTTTGCGCGGTGAAGCATTACTGGATAAGAGAAAATCCATCAATCCAATAAGGAGCGTGGGTTTAATGAGTTTTGACAGTTGTTTTGATATTATCGGACCAATTATGGTAGGACCGTCCAGTTCCCATACAGCGGGTGCGGTTTCGATTGGACGATTCGTTTATGAATGGCTGGGGAACGTACCGGAATGGGCAGAAATCACCTTATATGGTTCTTTTGCCGATACATTTCAAGGGCATGGTACTGATAAAGCGATTGTTGGCGGACTGCTGGGTATGGATGCTCGATCACACGGTATACGTGAGTCACAGAAAGAAGCAGAGGACATGAAAATGAATATTATACTAAATCCAATGACTGACGTGGGATGGGACGGTCATCCGAACACTGCTGTTATTAAAGCTCACTTATCTGGACAAACTGTAATAGTAGAAGGAGCTTCTATCGGCGGAGGGCTGTCAGAAATCCGCTCGCTCAATAATGAACCAGTACATATTGCAATCGCAGCCGATGCAGCATTAAAACTAATTGCAGCCGACTTTAAAAAAAGGAGGACAGATATTCATGATGAAAGAGCGAATGAAGGATATAGTTGAGGCAGCAGAGGCAGGAAGCAGTTCTATAGGAGAATGGATGCTTAACCGGGAAGTTATTCGGTCCGGCAGATCAGAGGAAGCAGTTCGTCTGCAGATGAAAGAACGGCTGCAGGTAATGAAGCAGGCTGTCCAAAAAGGAACAGCTAATACCTGTGAATCCGAAAGTGGTCTTTCGGGCGGTGATGCCTCCCGTATGAACGACTATGTTCAACAGGGCACACCGTTGTCCGGAACTTTAATCAGTGACGCTATGCTGTTTGCGATGGCTGTCTCAGAGAGCAATGCCCGCATGGAAGTGATCGTTGCTACGCCTACTGCAGGCTCAGCCGGTATACAAAGCCGAATACCCTGTGATGAAGTGATTGATACCGTGCATCGCATTGGAAGCAGCATGCCGTCTGCTTTAAAAGAAACTTCCAAAGGCGGACTTGCGGTAACCCCTGCCGGACAGAAAGCGTCAGCAGCGATGGCGGCCAGGCCTTGTTCTTTTTAACAGGGGATTAGAGAAATGCCTTCTTTTCTATGATATGATAACACCTATATGAGTTCGTTTTGCAAAGGAGGATGGCTATGGATCTGATTTTATGGTTATCAATTATTGGCGCCCTGCTCGTTGGCGTGTCGATGCACCGGATCGAGCGCAGCAAAAATGCAAAAAAACGGCATAAAAGCCGGGGGCGGATGCGCACCCGCAGAATCCGCTGATTACGAGATTTCCAAAATAAGCTGTTTTTTTCAGTAAAAAAGCCCGTTTCCTCTTAGTAGAGGAAGCGGGCTTTTTGAGGTAAGCAGTATTAGAACGTGACGTCTTGTCCGTAATAAGCAGCTTCGTATAATTTTTTCATCTCTGCTTCGGATGTTTCGCGGGGATTAGTGCCGGTACACGGATCACCGACAGCATTTTTCGCCATGTCCGCTACGTGAGAAGTAAACGTTTCTTCATCAAGTCCCCATTTTTGCAGGGTAGAAGGAATTTCCATCTGTACGTTCAAGTCGCGAACCCATTCGATCAACGAATCGGTCAGCTCTTCAGATGTCGTACCGTTCAGGCCGATGCGTTTTGCAATTACTGCAAAGCGGTCAGCTGAAACAGAACGGTTGAACTGCATCACGTACGGAAGATAGATCGCATTAGCAAGGCCGTGGGCGATGCCGAATGTTGGACCACTTTTGTGAGCCAGGCTGTGCGCGTTACCAAGAACAGCGTTGGCAAACGCCATACCGGCCATTGCCTGTGCATAGTGTACCTGTTCGCGGGCTTCTTTATTGCCGTCATACGAGCGGAGCAGGTCATTTTTCAAAATTTCTGCGCCTTCCAAAGCCAATGCATCGGTAAATACCGTGTGCGGCTTCGCTACATATGCTTCAATGCAGTGCGTTACGGCATCCATGCCTGTGTTGGCCGTTACGTCTTTTGGCATTTGATCTACCGTCATTGGATCAATGATCGCAATGTCCGGCGTTAGTTCAAAGTCAGCCATTGGATATTTGATATTTGTTTCCGCATCGGTTACAACAGACAGGTTGGAAATCTCAGAAGCACTTCCGCTTGTTGTTGGAATGCCAATAAATTTCGCTTTGCCGCGAAGACGTGGAAGTTCGAAAGGTTTTGTTGCATCTTCAAACGTCAGCTCCGGGTGCTCATAGAAGACCCACATTGCTTTGGCTGCGTCCATAACAGAGCCGCCGCCGATACCAATGACCCAGTCCGGCTGGAAGGATTCCAGAACGGAAGCACTTTCGCTGATTTTCTGCGTCGTTGGTTCATCGGATATACCTTCGATTACTTTTGTCTCAATCGATGCTTTAGCCAGTTTCTGCTCGATGGCGTCCAGCGTGCCGTTTTTCTTGGCAGAGCCGCCGCCGATAACGAGGATGGCTTTTTTGCCTTCAAGTGTTTCGAGTACGCCCAGTGCGTCTTCTCCGAAATAAATATCTCTTGGTATGGTAAATCTATTCATAGGTAAAACCTCCAGTTGATTGTTTGAAAAAGTGTGAGAGGTTCTTTACCCCGGGCACAAAATCAAGTATACTTCGTACCAGCAGATAATGTAAGTACCCACATTTACCGCACATAGTGATAAAAAGTATACTATTGGGCCATATCAGCCTGTAAAGGGGATAAAGAACATGAGTAGATTTGATGAAAGAGTGTACAACTGTGAAAAAGAACTAACTTTATCGATTATCGGCGGCAAATGGAAAATGCTGATAATCTGGCATCTGGGCAAAGAAGGCACCAAACGATTCGGTGAGCTGAAAGCCATGATTCCAGGTATTACGCAGCGCATGCTAGTCACCCAGCTCAGAGAACTCGAAGAAGACCAGATCGTGCACCGGGAAGTATATCCGGTCGTTCCGCCTAAAGTAGAGTATTCCCTCACGAGCCACGGTGAAACCTTAATTCCTATTTTGGATGTAATGTATGACTGGGGCAGAGGCTACATGACCGATGTACTCAAGATGGATGAAGAAACGATCCAGGCCCACGTAAAATAAACACAAATCCCGTCCGGCTACCGGGCGGGATTTTTTTATCTGCAGCCCCTTGATCCTCACGCTGCGTCAGACCTTATAGTAAAGATAGGAAGGAGGAAGAAAAGGATGCTCCAAATTAAGGAAGCGGCAGAAACTGCCGGAATCAGTGTGCGCACGCTTCACCATTATGATGACATCGGCCTGCTGGTGCCTTCGATGCGCACAGAATCAGGTTACCGGCTCTACAATGATGATGAGATGGACCGTCTCCAGCAGATTCTGCTTCTGCGGGATGCCGGAGTCCCGCTGGCCACTATTAAGACCATGCCCGCCTTAACGACAGAGGAACAGGTATCTATGCTTGCCGGTCATAAAGAAAGGCTGCGCGCCAGACAGCAGCAGATTGAGGAGATGATCGGCACGATTGACCGGACGATACGTCACCATAAAGGAGAGAAGACGATGAACAACCCAGATAAATTTAAAGGGTTTGATTTTTCAACCAACCCATATGAAAAAGAAGCACAGAAGCGCTGGGGCAGAGAAAAAGTTAACGCCGTTAATCGGAACGTCAATCATTGGAGCGAGAACGAACAGGAGCGATTTAACGACATCTACCGGAGCCTGGCAGAAGTGCGTCGGAAAGACCCGGGATCTGACGAGGTGCAGCAAAGAATCGGTCACTGGTACGACCTGCTGCAGACGATCGGGGAATATCCGCCGGAAGTGTTTATCAGCTTAGGCCGAATGTATACAGAGGACGAGCGTTTCACTAAAAACATTGATCAGTTTGGAGACGGCCTGGCTGTATTTATGCAAGAAGCGATGCGGATATACGGAAACGCCCGTCTTTCTTCTTAACCCGCCATCCATAGCGCACTGCTCTCTTTGGAGCGGCGCTTTTTTTCTGATAACGGGATGGATTTCGGCCCTTTAACACGCTATGATGATAAAGATAACGTTTTTAGTGTCAGGAGTGCATCGCTTTAACAGTAAAGGGATGTCCAGCTCCTTAGCAAGGGCTTGGACGTGTTCCCGCAGGAGCGGGCGGCCAGAAAACAGAGCTTGATTTCCGGCTTCTTTATTTAAAACATATTACGCTTTACGGTTCTGTGCTGGGAACAAGGGCCGAATTCAAACATCTGCTACACGCGGTCGCTGCCGGGAAAATAAAACCGGTGATCGACTGTACTTTTTCATTAGAAGAGGCGGGAAAAGCGCAGACGTATTTTAAAAAAGCCGGAAAACTAGGGAAAGTGGTTCTGCTTCCATAGACAGGATAGATTTCATTTCTTAAACGCGCTATGCTGATAGAGAGAAAAATAGAGAAACAGGATAGGAGATTTCCCATGTACAAATTAATAGCTATTGATATGGATGGAACGCTGCTGAACGATCAGCACGAGATTACACCGGAGGTGCGGGAGACGCTGCTCGAAGCCCGCTCCAAAGGGTCCCACATTGTTCTCTGCACCGGACGCCCGATTGGCGGCGTACACCGCTATTTGGATGAACTCGGGCTTACAGACGAGGGGGACTACGTTATTGCCTACAACGGGGCGCTCGTTCAGGACACGCATACCGGCCGCGTCGTAAACGAGCTGTCGCTGACTCACGAAAACCTTGAGGAGCTGTACGAAGTAAGCCGGGAGCTTGAGACGCCGATGCATTATTTTGATTCTAAGCAGGTCTATACACCTAATAAAGACATCAGCCGGTATACGATCCTGGAAGCTCACCTGACCCAACTTCCGCTCAGCTACCGAAAAGTAGAGGAAATGCCAAAAGGGACGCTTTTTCCAAAGGTTATGTTTATCCATGATCCGGAAAAATTGAGTGAGGTTATTGCAGCCGTGCCGGATTCGCTGAAACAGAAGTACACTATGGTACAGAGCGCGCCTTACTTTTTTGAAATTTTGCATCCGCAGGCAAGCAAAGGCAGTGCGGTACAGCAGCTGGCCGAAAGTCTTGACATTACCCGGGAGCAAGTCATGTGTATTGGGGATAACGGCAATGATCTGTCGATGATACAGTACGCCGGCTGCGGCGTGGCCATGGAAAATGCCATTCCTGTGATCAAGCAGCACGCGGACTATGAAACGCTCTCCAATAATGCACACGGCGTCGCGGATGCTATCCAAAAACTCGTACTCGCCAAACATCCATCGTCATAAAAGGAGGCGGTCGTATGGATATCCGCCATTTGAAATACTTTATTGAGGTTTCCCGTTTTCAAAGCTTCACGAAAGCCGCGGAACATTTATTTATCACACAGCCAACTATCAGCAAAATGATTAAAAACCTGGAGACCGACCTCGGTGCGGAGCTGTTTGACCGGTCGCACAAGCAGCTCGTGCTCACCGATGCCGGCCGGCTGATTCTCAGCCAGGCAGAAACGATCAACCGCGCCTTTGACAGCCTGCAGACCGAGCTTAACGACTTAATGGGACTGCAGAAGGGGCACATCCGCATCGGGCTGCCGCCGATTATGGATGCCGACCGGTTTATTAAAATTCTTGGAGAATTTCACCAGCTTTATCCCAACATTACGTTTCAGCTTCAGGAAAACGGTACCAAAAAGATCGAAGAGGATATCCGCGGGGATCTGCTTGATGTTGGGATTACCGTGCTTCCGACCAATACGGAGGAGTTTCATGCCTTTTCGTTTATGAGAGAAGATTTAAAAGTAGTTGTGCCTCCCGCTCATCCGCTTGCCTCGCGTAAACAGGTACGGATGGAGGAGCTCGAGCAGGAACAGCTGATATTGTTTAATAAAGATTTTGCCTTAAATGACCGGATTACCGATGCCTGCCGGGAAGCTGGATTTCTTCCAAAAGTAGTCTCCGAGAGCACGCAGTGGGACTTTATCGGTAAAATGATTGCCTCCCGTCTCGGTATCTCGATTCTGCCTCACAGTGTTTCCCAGCTGCTGCAGGAGGACTTATACACGATTAAAGTAGTCAAGCCGATGCTGGAGTGGGATCTTGCGATTATCTGGCGCAAACACAGCTACGTATCCTTTGCGACAAAAGAATGGCTCCGTTTTACCCAGGAGCGGTTAATGATGGAGACGCCCTCTACCTAGAAGGCGTCTTTTTTTTGCCGCTGTCAGGAGAGCGGGGGCGGATTCAGCAGGAATGAAAGCCATCTCATAGACAGTATCTATGCTGAACATAAGAAATATCCATTTTTCTTTTGCGGCCATTGGTTTTACACTGGTAGCAGACGCAGAGGAAAGAAGGGAACAATCGTTATGATGCACGCGAAACATCCGAGAGAAAGCCTGATTGTGAATACCGACCAGGTAATGATTAATGATTTAAATAACTACAACACCCTGTTTGGCGGTGTGTTAATGAAAAAACTGGATAACAATGCCACCCTGTCGGCAAGACGCCATGCCCGGGTGAAAGAATGCGTAACCGCCTCTACCGATTCGATTGATTTTCTGTATCCTATTACCCAATCGGATTCGGTCTGTGTAGAATCCTTTGTCTCTTACACTGGCAGCAAATCAATGGAAATATTCTGCAAGGTAATAGCCGAAGATATGATGACCGGTGAGCGCCGCATGGCAGCTACTGCCTTTTTAACGTTTGTAGCGCTGGATGAGCACAAAAAGCCGCTTCCGGTGCCGGAGATTCTGCCTGAGACAGAGGAAGAGACGTTTTTGTATGAATCCGGAAAGGAGCGTGCCGAACAGCGGCGTGTGCGCCGGATGCAGAGCAAGGAGCTTAACAATATTATTGCCCTGGAAAAACCATGGGAAAAAGGAGCGGTAACGTCATGATGCAATCGATGCCCGGCCTGCATGATATACAGCAGGCTAAAGAAGACTTAAACGAACTGAAGCAAAAGCACCCGGTCTTATATGAACAGTTTCATCATGTTGTCAGCCTCACCCGCCAGCTTCAGGTCCGCTACAGCTATCTCGGTGGACTGCTCACCGGACAGGCGGCTGATGAAGACGCACCGGCCTTTATGAAAGAGTCGGTTCTGGCTCTGTACATGGAAGAAGTACGTCAGCTGCAAATACGCAGCGACTTCCCGGAATTGTCAGCGCTTCTCAAGGCAAACGATCACGTCGGATGCTCGAAGCTGTCCTTGATGGTGATCGGCGCCCGGCCGGAAATGATTCAGGGATCCACGTTTATTAAATAACAGAAAACCGCCGCATTTGCGGCGGTTTTCTTTGTCGTTTATTTGTTTATTCGGTACCAGGCGCGGGCATTGTCTGCTAAAACCCGGGCGGCCTTTGTTTCACCGAGAGTATCGAGAATGATTTGTACGTCATTCGGGGTGAACCGTTTCGGCGCTCTCGTAGAGGGAAGATCCGTTCCAAACATAAGTGCCTGAGGATGCTCAGCGTCAAGGCGGGTTAAAACCTCTTCAATATCAAGCTCCGTACGGCTGAATCCTGTGGCTTTAACCCGGATACCTTTGGAAACGAGACGAAGCAGGTCGTTAAACCCACCCGACGTGAGGCCCAAATGATCTATGGAGACAGCGGGAAGTGTCTCGAGCAGAGAAGCATATTCCTGGAGGAGGCTGGAGGGAACGTAAAACTCCGCATGCCATCCGGCTGCTTCATACACCCGCCGTGCCAGTCTTTCCATCCTTTCCGGTGAAGCGGGAGCGCCCCGGTGCAGGTTAAAGCGGATCCCGCGCACGCCCATGGCGTCAAGTTCTCTGATTTCACTGTCGGATACGTCTGAAGGAAGCTGTGTTACCCCGACATATCCTTTACCCAGGCGGGACAGTGCCATCTTTAAATAGGTCTGATCAAAGCCCTGAAAGGAGGCGGACACGAGCGCACCGCCTCGAACGCTAAGACCGTTTATTTCATTCTTATAGTCTGTAATGGTATAGGCCTCAGGCAGATAGCCCTGGTTAACGGTGAGCGGATACTGCGGATCCACGATATGAAAATGTGCGTCAAAGCATTCCATTTATACAGGACTGAGCTCAATCGCCGACTGCAGGGCAGCCTGAAGACTCCTCGGATCGGCGATGTTTTTTCCGGCAATGTCAAAGGCTGTGCCGTGATCAACAGATGTGCGGATTACACCGTGATTCAATCCGACGGTAATATTAACACCGGCTTCGAGGCCGAGTACTTTTACCGGAGCGTGTCCCTGATCGTGATAGCAGGCGACCACAATGTCAAAGTCCCCGCGGACCGCCCGGTAAAAGAGCGTATCCGCCGGCGACGGTCCTACGACATCCATACCCTGCTGCTTTGCTTTTTCAATGGCGGGTACCAGCTTTTCTTCTTCTTCCCCCTGGCCGAAGAGGCCGTTTTCCCCGGCGTGGGGATTAATGCCGCATACCGCAATCCGCGGATGAGAGATGCCTGCTTTGGTGAGCGTTTCATGGGCTAAAGAGAGCACTTTAAAGGTCCGCTCCGGCGTAATGGCATCAATCGCATCACGCAGACCGAGGTGGGTGGTCAGGTGAATCACTTTTAAATTGGGCGCGGAGAGCATCATGGAGTAGTCTTTTGTGCCGGTAAGACCCGCCAGAATTTCCGTATGCCCGGGATACTTATAGCCGGCACCCTGCATGGCTTCTTTATTTAACGGCGCCGTGCAGATACTGTCTATTTCCTGGTTAACCGCAAGCGCTACGGCTTTTTCCACATAAAGATAGGCGTGCTTTCCAGCCTCATAGGAGAGCTCTCCAAACGCCAGCCCCTCCGGAAGTTCTCCTACCTGCAGGCAGTCGATAAGGCCCGGCGTAAATCCGGCATCTGCGACAGACGAGATGGTCGCCGTTTTGACAGACAGGCCGCAGAGACCGGCTGCCTGATTCAAACGTGCGGTATCCCCAATGACGAAAGGACGGCAGCGGGTGTAGAGCGTTTCATCCTGCAGAGCCTTGACGATAATTTCCGGGCCGACGCCGGCTGCATCGCCCATTGTAATAGCGATAATTGGTTTGTTCATTCATTTGTACCTCCTTGAAAAAAATGTAGAGCCTGTATGAGTGAATCTTCGTTTCCGAACCCTCCTGCTTTGGTCATAACGAGAGGACGAAAAGTGCCTCTTAACCGGCCGATCGGGATGCCTGGCTCCCATTCTCCGTAAAGCTCCAATGAATCGCTGCCAAAGGAGTTGCAGACGGCTGAAGCGATGTCACCGCCGGTAAGAAACAGGGCGTCATACGATATTCTTTCATAAATACGACTGACAATGTATCCCATTTGTTCTGCCATGTAAAGAGAGGCTTCCTGCAAACTGATCCCGGCAGCGGCTGCGTGGGTTTCGACCGCCTGCACTGCTGCCTGGCCCGACTCCAGATACAAGAGGGAGTAGGACGGCTGCTGATGGACGATCTGTTCGATTACTTTTTCTATTTCCGTCTCCCGGGTTTTCTGGTCGAAGAACAAGGAAGGAGATAACGAGAGCGGGACAATGTCCGGCTCCGTCATTAGCAGCTGCCGCTGCTTTCGGCTTATGTCCGAACGGCTCCCGACGACAAACAGCGCCGACCGGGGAGACGAATCTTTTAACAAACTGCTGTACACCGGATTCTGCTTCGTTTGGACCAGCTCGGGAAAAAGATAGAATGCGGCCCCTGCCGATCCGGCAAAAAGAATGGAAAAACCGGAGTCCTGGAGCTGTTCCATCCCTTTTTGCAGGTCTGCTTCGGTACAGCTGTCAAACGAAAGAAACGCGGTGCCCTTATTCTGCTCCCGGGTTAGAATAGCTGCCAGGTCGTTCCCGTACAGCGTATCGTCATCCAGATGAACCGCACGGCGTTTACTGTCAGCTTCAATTATTTCCACTACGTTTGACGTAACGGCTGTTTCTCCTGCAAATGTCGTATAGCCTGCTTCTTGAAGCGGAATATCATTTACATACAGCTTCCCTTCCTTTATGATCCGGTGTTTGGCAGGGTAGGAAGGATTCACCACAATAAAATCCGGCTGAAACGAATCAAACACGGCATCGAGTTCTGCCCCGACCGCTCCCCGGAGAGTAGAATCGATTTTTTTATAGACTACTTTTGGTGCACAGGCAGCAAGAGCATCGGATACGCTGCGTACTCTATTATACGCCTGTTCGCCGTAAAAGGGCCGGGAGTCGGTATTTACAATCAACACCTGTTCCCGGAGCAGGGAATCCGACAGACGGCCGGTTAAAGCGACAGCAGGCGTATAGCCGTGCCGGGCGCACTGGACGCCCGCATCATTTGCGCCGGTTACATCATCGGCAATAATACATAGTTCCACTGCAAACACCTCGCTGTTAGTTGGTTTCGTCTTTCCCGCCGGTTTCAAAATCCTCGCGCGTGCCGATCACACCGCGTTTGCGCTGGTAACGGTCGATGAGGATAACGGCTACTGGACAAAGGATTGCTGTAACAATAACCGAAATGGAAATCTGGGCGGTTGCCAGGCTTACCAGGTTCTGATAGGCATCTGCATCGGCCTGGCTCATGGCTCCGCCGGCCGCAGAGGTTGCCGCCGCGGCTGCGATGGCAGCTGGAGTTCCAACGGCATTACCAGCGGTAGAAGCTTCGGCGACCGGGGCAATATAGCTTCTTTCTTTAAACAGCTTAAATACGAGAATGCCGCCAAGACCGGTAAGAATCGTTGTCATCAGGCCAAGGGCGATACCGGCGCCTACTACTTCCGGATTAAAGAAAAGAGCAAAGTTCATGCCGGCTCCAAGTGCAAAAGCAAAGAACGGTACAGGAAGAATTTCTCCGGGTCTTAAGAAGGAGCGGATATCTTCATCCAGGTTACCGAGGATCATACCGATTGCAATCGGCAGAAGCACAGCCAGGAACGTCGCAAACGGGAAAGTGGCCCCAAGCAGGCCGAGCGACATCATGGTAAAGAACGGTCCGTCGTTGATAGACAATACAGCAACGCCGCCCACATCGGAACGGTTTCCATATTGGCTTGTAAGGGCTGCATACATGCCGCCGTTGCCGTTCGTCATCGCAGCAATAATCGCGACGGTAGAAAGGCCGAGAATACCGTTCATCGGGTCAAAGAAGAAGCCGAAAGCAAGGCCGATTAACAGGCCGACCACATATTTACTGGAGGTCAGAAGCACTCCTTTTTTCAACGCTTTCCCACCGATTTTTAAATTCATCTGGGAACCGGCGCAAAAGAGAAACAATGCAATAAGGACGAGTGCCCCGTCTTTAAACAGCTCCTGGGAGAAGCCGCCGATTCGGAGAAATTCATAGGTGCCTTCCTCGGTTTCCGGAGCGCCGATAAACTGGAGAAATTGTACGATAAATCCTAACTGCAGCTGATCAATCGTATTTAAAAAGGCCCCGAGCATTAAAGGCACAACCATTAATCCTCCTGGTACTTTCTCAACCGTTTTCTTAATTCGCATGCTTGTTCCTCCTCTTTTTAGTAAACGCTTACAAATGTGCTTAAATAATTGACAAGGATGTACAGCTGACGATTCCTTGTCTGGGGACCCTGCTTTTCATTACTGGGCCGGCACGAATTGACAAACGCTTTCATAAACTTATAATGATTGTTACAGCCGCCATTTAAAAATGCAACACTATAGCAATTATTGTTTAAATATGAAACACTTTTTAAAAGGAGATGGAAATGATAGTAAAAATTGGCATATTAGCTCCATACAGAGGATTGGAACATGTCGTTTTGGATCAGGCCGCTCAAATCGATGGGATTGAAATAGAGGTAAGCGTCACCCGGGAAGTCGATGCGCTGCGGCAGGCAGCCCTGCTCGAGGAGCGCGGAGTGGATGTACTGGTCAGCCGGGGCCTGACCGCAGAGACGATTAAAGGAAGCGTATCGGTGCCGTTGATCGAAATTGAGGTGTCCGGCTTTGATATTCTGCGGACGCTGCTTCTTGTGAAAGGCACAAAAGAGCAGGCTCGGGTGATTGGATTCCCGAGTGTCTGCAGCGGGGTCAGCGAAGTCTCCAAGCTGCTGGCATTTTCGATCCCCTACACGCAGGTGAATACGACAGCGGAAACAGAGCGTGCGGTTCAGGCAGCCTGGGAGGCCGGCACGTCCTTAATTATCGGCGACGCGGTTACGATGAGCTTTGCGGAGAAATTCGGACTCAAGGGAATTATGATCACGTCCGGGAAAGAGTCGGTCGCCCAGGCTATTCAACAGGCCAGGCAGATCGGGCATGTTCTTTTAAAAAAAAACAGGAAACGGCGGCCTATCAATCGATGATGCACACGTTATCCGACGGCGTGATTTTATTTGAGAAAACGGGCAAAGTCCGCTATATGAATCCGGCTTTTGCCAATATGTTCAAAGAACAGGAATACATCCAGGATCTCGAGCCTCCCATCAATCAGTTGCTGCTGCAGTCTATCGGAAAACCGTTTATACAGGAGAAAACAGAAGCGCAGGGGCGGCAGATTATTATTGAGGGCACGAGCCTCGACGTGCAGGAACAACCCCATTACCTTGTGAAATGCATCGAAGAGAGCCGTTATGCCCTCGACCGGGACGGCCTGTCCGTGCAGCCATTTCGAACGGAAATGATTTCTTTTACCCAGCTGAGCGAGACCGATCCCAGCTTAAAGAAAATAATTGAGTACTGCAAACACGAAGCAGACGCTTCTACGTTTTTACTGATCGGGGCACCCGGCACTGGAAAAAAATCACTGGCCTATGCGATGCATCAGCACAGGCACAGTTATTCCCATGATATCTGGCGCGTTACGCTAAAAAGCTCCATCCATGCGCAGACGCTCACGCAGCTGGAGAAACTGCTTTCGGCTTCCAAAGGAACCTATTACATTAAGGGCTGGGAAACCCTGGCTGCGTCAGAGAGGGATCATCTTTGGGAAGCGGCCTCCCGAGCAAGCGCCCTGATTTTCTTTGTCAGTGAACAAAGGCCCGGGGCGGATGTGCCTATTTTTCTAAAAAGCGTAACGCTGCCGCCGTTGAAAGAACGCATCGACCACCTTGAAGACTATGCGAGGCTGTTTATTTCCCTCTCCAACGTTAAATACGGCAAACAGGTGGTGGGAATTGGCAGCAGGCTGCTTGCCTATTGGAAAAAACAGGTGTGGGAACATAATCTCTCGGAGCTTTCCGATGCTATTGAGCGGGCGGTCGCTAATTCAACGGCCGTTTATCTGGAAAAAGAGGATACGGTTTCCGTGCAGCGAAATGGAATAGAAGAAACCATCGATTTATCCAGGTCGTTAAAGGAAATGGAACTCGACATTATTATGCGGGTCGTTAAGCAGGAGAACTATAATCAGAGCACGGCGGCTAAACGGCTGGGGATTAATCGTTCCACGCTTTGGCGGAGACTGAAGGAAGCAGAGGCCGAATAAACGGAGGGAGGCCCGGGAAATGAAAAACCAGGAAGAAATGATTACCCTTCTTTTTAAAAAAGCGCAGGTAGACCCGGCAGTAAAAGCCGCCTGCCTGAATGGATCGAGAGTCAATCCGAATAGAAGGCAGGACCTGCTTCAGGATTTTGACCTCGTGTATTTGGTCGACGATCTGGATCCATTTATCAGGCAGCGGGAGTGGCTGCAGGAATTTGGGGATCTGTTAATCATGCATGCCGCCAAAGGAGCATGGCGCAGTGAAGTTCTTTATGCGATGGACTATCTCGCTGTTATGCGGGAGATGCTTCTTAGAATGACTACCTGGTACGCCGGCGCCTCGCACTCTTTTCCTATTAATATCGGGAAAAGCTATAAACATCTTCCGCTATACGTCAGCGGCGATATCTGGAAGCGTCTGAAGGGCACTTTTCCAAAAGCAGCCGTTGTCCCGATATGGGAGGCTGTGTTTCACATGAGTGATTTATTTTTAGACATAACGCTTCATACAGCTAATCTGCTGGAGATGGAAGCCTCCGCTGAGGAGGCGCAAAACGTGTATCGGTATCTGCAGCACCTTCATCAACTTCCACAGGATACCAGTAAATGGAATCTGCATCTCTATTGGTTTTCGTCAAAACCAATTAGGGTACAAAAGATAGAAGAGGGGTTATAAGTGCCCCGCTTTTTTACCAGAATTATTGTCCGAATATTCTATAATCAAGGGGGACGAAAAAAATGGGAAAAAACGTGACGCAGAAACTACTTGGGGACCATCTTTTATCCGGTGAGATGAAGGCAGGGGAAGAAATCGGATTAAAAATAGACCAGACACTCACCCAGGACGCTACCGGCACACTTGTTATGCTGGAACTGGAAGCGATGGGAATTGACCGCGTTAAAACAGAGGTCTCCGCCCAGTATGTGGATCATAACCTGATCCAGGAAGATTACAAAAATCCGGATGACCATCTATTTCTCCAAAGTGCTGCCCAGCGATTTGGTATTTATTACAGCAAGCCGGGCAACGGGGTAAGCCACCCCGTTCATATGCAGCGGCTCGGCAAGCCCGGAAAAACACTGCTTGGTTCAGACAGCCACACTTGTGCGGCCGGGTCTCTGGGTATGTTTGCTATGGGAGCGGGCGGTATTGAAGTCGCCATGGCGGCCGCCGGCGAGCCGATATACGTAAAAATGCCGAAAGTATGGGGCGTGAAGCTTACCGGGAAGCTCCCGGAATGGGTAAGTGCAAAAGATATTATCCTGGAGCTGCTGCGTCGCCACGGCGTAAAGGGCGGAGTTGGAAAAGTAATTGAATACTACGGGCCCGCTCTTGCGGATCTAACCGCCATGGACCGGCACGTCATTGCAAACATGGGAGCAGAACTCGGCGCCACGACCTCTGTGTTTCCATCCGATGAGCAGGTTCGTCATTTCCTGGAAATGGAGGAACGGGGAGAAGACTGGATAGAGCTGTCAGCGGATGAGGACGCCTCTTATGAGGAGCATGAAGAAATCAACTTATCCGAGCTGGAACCGATGATTGCCAGACCGTCAAGTCCCGGCAATGTAGTGACTGTTCGTGAGGCGGCCGGGGAGCCAATTTACCAGTCGTATATCGGCTCCTCGGCAAATCCGGGCTACAGGGACTTTGCGATTGTGGCGCAGATGATGAAAGGGCGGTCAATTGCGCCCGGCGTCTCGCTCGATATTAACCCGTCTTCCAGAGAAACACTTTCTGACTTAATTAACACCGGCAACCTCTCCCATTTAATTGATGCAGGCGCCAGACTTCATCAGGCAGGCTGTAATGGCTGTATCGGCATGGGGCAGGCGCCGGCTTCGGGAAAGAACAGCCTGCGCACTGTGCCCAGAAATTTTCCGGGCCGCTCCGGAACGCTGGATGACAGCGTATTTCTATGCAGTCCGGAAACAGCGGCTGCCTCAGCGCTTACCGGAAAAATCACCGATCCAAGAGAGCTTGATATGGAATACCCACAGATAGATATTCCAAAGCCTGCGATTAACAACGAACTGTTGATGCATCCGTACCCTTTTGAAGAAGCTAAAGAGATCCGCTTATCCAAAGGGCCGAATATTGAAGCTATTCCGGAATTTGATGCCCTCCCGGATGAACTGGAGGTCACCGTAGGCTTTAAGACGGGTGACGATGTCTCGACTGATGAAATACTCGCAGGCGGCGGCCGGGTACTGCCATTTCGAAGCAATCTGCCGGAAATCAGCAAATTCACCTTTGAAAAGCTGGACGAATCCTACTATAAGCGGGCCATGGAATCCAGAGACCAGGGTGGTCATGCTGTAATAGGCGGAAGCAACTACGGTCAGGGATCAAGCCGGGAACATGCGGCTCTGGCGCCGAGATACCTGGGACTACGCGCTGCGATCGTAAAGGATTTTGCCCGGATTCACTGGCAGAACCTTGTCAATTTCGGCGTTCTTCCGCTTACATTTGTAAACGAGTCTGATTATGATCTGATTGAACAGGACGACGTGATTGTCTTCAAAGACATCCGCCGTTCGCTGCAGGAATCTTCCGTTCTTACAGCAGAAATCAAAGGAAAATCCACGATAGAAGTAGAGCATGCTATGTCCGGCAGGCAGATTGAAATTATGCTCGAAGGCGGCATGATCAACTGGATTAAAAAAGGCGAAACCCAGCATTAACGTGACTGACACCCGTCCGGGCTGAACATCCCGGGCCGGTGTCTTTTTTTGTAATAAAGCCAGACATCAGGAAAAAACATGGAAACAAAAACAGGAATCCAACCCGCGTATGCCGAACTATTAGCTATACAGACAGCCATAGAACGACAGTTCAGCGGCGGTGTTACTGTACAGTTTTTTGAAAGCGCTTTAATTATAATTTTCTACACAGGAGGCCTGCAATGAAACAAGTTAAAGCAGACATGTCAGGAAGCATCTGGAAAATCACTACTACAGTCGGCGAAGAAGTAGTTACGGGACAGGAAATCGCCATATTGGAGTCTATGAAAATGGAAATACCGATGGAGTCTACCGCAAGCGGCAAGGTGCATATGATTCACAAAAAAGAAGGCGACTTTGTAGAAGAAGGCGATATTATTCTCGAGCTTGAATAAAGCAGCCGGAGGAGGAATGATAGAATGCCGGAACCAGTGAACCGGGTGATCGATCCAAACGGGACGGCAACTATAACGCTGCAGCGCCCCGAAGCTGCCAATGCCTTATCCATCGAGCTTCTGTATGCACTTACCGCAATAATGGACGAGCTGGCCGATCATCCGGACGTGCGCTGTGTGGTACTCACCGGTAAAGGCGATAAAGCGTTTTGTGCCGGAGCGGATCTGAAAGAAAGGGCGCAGATGACGCCTGCGGAAACAAAAGACGTGGTGGCGCTTATCGGGTCGGTGGTCGCCCGTCTGGCAGGAATGCCGCAGCCGACGCTTGCGGTGATGAACGGAAGCGCCTTTGGCGGCGGTCTTGAGCTTGCTCTTGCCTGTGACATCCGGATAGCGGCCGATCACATTAAAACCGGCCTGACCGAAACCTCCCTCGGCATTATTCCAGGAGCGGGCGGCACCCAGAGACTGCCGCGTGCCATCGGAATGGCCCGGGCAAAAGAACTTATTTTTACCGCTGAAAAGATAAGTGCAGCGGACGCATTAGCAATCGGGCTCGTCGAACATGTCGTGCCCGCTGCCGAACTGGCAGAAAAAACGGCAGAAATGTCAGAGCGAATCTGCCGGAATGCACCAATAGCGGTAAAACAGGCAAAAGCCGCAATGAACGCTGGAGCTGATACCGACCTGCCATCCGGCCTAAAAATGGAACAGGAGGCGTATCATGCCACGCTTTGGACCGAAGACCGCCGGGAGGGGCTGAACGCTTTTCGGGAAAAGCGATCTCCTGTTTACAAAGGCAGGTAGCTGCTCTGTCAGCAGGCTGAAGAATAAGGTGCTTTATAGAAAGGAGGGATTCTGATGAACTTTGAGTTAACAGGGGAGCAGAAGATGGTGGCCGCTCTAGCCGCGATTTTGCCACGGAAGTGATTGCCCCCCGTGCGGAGGCAGTAGATGTTCAGGCGGCCTTTCCAGTAGAGACGTTTTTAGAAATGGGAAAACTCGGTTTAATGGGTATCCCTTTTCCAGAAGAATACGGTGGATCTGGAGGGGATACCATTTCCTATACGCTTGCCGTTGAGGAAATAGGCAAGGCCTGCGGAAGTACAGGGCTCGGCTATGCAGCAGCCGTATCGCTCGGAGCGGCTCCGATTTATTACTACGGTACGGAACAGCAGAAGCAGGACTACCTGGTTCCGCTCGCCAAAGGAGAGACACTTGGGGCGTTCGGGCTGACCGAACCAAACGCCGGTTCCGATGCAGGCGGTACTAGAACGACTGCGGTACTGGAAAATGGAGAATACCGGATTAACGGGGAAAAGTGCTGGATCACCAACGCACAATATGCGCGCACGATCATTGTTACTGCGGTTACAGGAAAAGATGAACGCGGGCGGAATATTATCTCCGCTATTATCGTGCCGCCGGACACAAATGGATTTACGATTTCGAGTCCCTACAACAAAATGGGGGTCCGCGGCTCCAATACGTGTGAGCTGATACTAGATGATGTCAGAGTGCCTGCAGGCAACCTGCTTGGTGATCCGGCGAAAGGTTTTAAGCAGTTTCTGCATACGCTGGATGGGGGCCGTATTTCGATCGCAGCCCTCGCTGTCGGTATCGCCCGGGGCGCTTTTGAAAAGGCCCTGCAGTATTCTCACGAACGCAGACAGTTTGGGGCAGAAATTTCGTCGTTTCAGGCGATTCAGTTTAAATTAGCGGATATGGCGATGGAGATTGAGCTGGCCCAGAATATGGTTCGTAAAGCCGCCTGGCTGAAAGATCATAACAAGCCATTTACGAAAGAAGCAGCCTACGCCAAACTGTTTTCGTCCGAAATGGCGTCCAGAACGTGCAACCAGGCGCTGCAGATTCACGGCGGCTACGGCTACATGAGAGAATACGGTATTGAACGCATGCTTCGGGATACGAAGCTGATGGAGATTGGCGAAGGAACTTCAGAAATCCAGCGGCTTGTTATTGCCCGGCAGCTGGGGTGCTGAGGACCGGAGAAAAGGAGGCAGTCATGAAAAGATGGCACCAGCAAAAAGAACAAAAAATTGAAAAGGGTGGCCGGGAAAAGTACCATACCGCCAATACCGATAAAGGCAAACTGTTTGTCAGAGAGCGGCTGGCCCTGCTGTTAGACGACGGACAGCAGTTAGAAGACGGAAAATTTGCCAACTACGAGTCGGAGTCTCTGCCGGCTGATGGGGTGATAACGGGAACAGGGAAAATAAACGGCCGCGATGTTTGTTTTATGGCTAATGACTCAACGGTCAAAGCAGGTTCTTGGGGAGCCAGGACGGTTGAAAAAATCATCCGTATCCAGGAAACAGCGGATCGGCTGCGTCTGCCGATGCTGTACTTAGTAGATTCCGCCGGCGCGCGGATTACCGATCAGCTCGAGATGTTTCCGGGCAGAAGAGGAGCGGGACGAATATTTTACAACCAGGTGAAGCTATCCGGGAAAGTGCCTCAGGTATGCCTATTGTTCGGGCCGTCGGCTGCGGGTGGTGCATATATTCCAGCTTTCTGTGATCTAGTTATTATGGTAAAAGGAAACGCATCGATGTATCTCGGGTCGCCGCGGATGGCAGAGATGGTCATAGGAGAAAAAGTGAGCCTCGAAGAAATGGGTGGAGCGGAGATGCACTGCTCGGTGTCCGGATGCGGGGACGTGCTGGCCGCTGATGAAAAGGAGGCAATCGCTCAGGCCAGGGACTATCTGACCTATTTTCCGTCTTATTACGGCTCTACGCCACCTGACCCTCCTGCCGGGAGGGAGCCGGCGGTGAAGGAGTCGATCGAGGCGATGATCCCAGCGAACCAAAATGCACCCTTTAATATGTATGATCTGCTGGAGCGCCTGGTAGACAAAGATTCGATGTTTGATGTGAAAAAAATGTTTGCGCCCGAGCTTATTACCGTGCTTGCCCGTATTGACGGAAAAACAGTAGGAATTGTAGCCAACCAGCCTAAAGTAAAAGGCGGGGTGCTGTTTCAGGATTCAGCAGACAAAGCCGCTAAATTTATCGCGCTCTGCGACGCCTTTGGAATACCGCTTTTATTCCTGGCTGATATTCCCGGCTTCATGATCGGCAGCAAAGTCGAGCGGGCTGGTATTATCCGCCACGGTGCAAAAATGATTGCTGCCATGGCTGAAGCGACGGTTCCTAAAATATCCGTTATTGTGCGTAAAGCCTATGGAGCGGGGCTGTATGCGATGGCCGGCCCTGCCTTTGATCCGGACTGCTGCCTGGCATTTCCGCAGGCACAGATCGCTGTGATGGGACCGGAAGCCGCCGTTAATGCGGTGTATGCCAATAAAATACAGGAACTTGCCGAAGAAGACCGCCCGGCTTTTTTAAAGGAAAAAAGAGAAGAATACAAGCAGAACATCGATATTTACCGGTTGGCGTCCGACCTCGTAGTTGATGCGGTAATTGAGCCGGATACACTTAGAGACGAACTCATTTCCAGGTTCAGCGTGTACCAGGCTAAACAAACAACCTTCACCGACCGCAAACACGGGGTATATCCAGTGTGAAATGGGTATTCATTAGATAAAGGTGGTGAGCAGTATGGAGATTGTTTATTTTTCAGCCGGAAGGTCTATTTTGGAAGTGAAAAAAGAACAGCAGGAATGGACATTACATGAAAAAATAACGCCGAATACATTTTTATGCCTGGCCGCAGACCCGAATCGGCCGGGGCTGCTGTATGGAGGGACATTTAACGACGGACTCTGGGTCAGCCGTGACAGCGGTGATACATGGCATCCTGCCGGTGCCGGAATCACGCATAAACGGATAATGAGCGTTGCGGTCAGTCCGATAGAGGTTAAAAACGACATGAGTGTGGTATGGGCCGGTACAGAACCAAGTGGCTTGTTTCGTTCTGAAGATGGCGGAAACACATGGACAGATTGTCCTTCTCTGCTGGATCTACCGTCCAGGCCGAGCTGGAGTTTTCCGCCGCGTCCGCATACACATCATGTCCGCTGGATTCAGACGGACCATCATAATGAAAATCGAATTTTTGTTGGAATCGAGCTCGGGGGCGTTATGAAAAGTGAAGATAAAGGGGCACATTGGGAGGACAGGAAACCGAACTCCCAGTATGACTGTCACTCTATGGCTGTTCATCCGCGCGTGTCTGGACGGGTATATGAAGCGGCGGGCGGGGGATATGCAGAAAGTTTCGATGGAGGAACAACGTGGCAGACGGTAAATGAAGGGCTGAGGCCGTATAATTATCTGATTAGTGTGGCTGTAGATCCGGCAGATGCAGACACGGTCGTTGCGTCTGCGTCCAAAAGCCCGTATGAAGCATACAATCCCGAGAGAGCCAATACGATTGTAGTGCGGCGGAAAAATGGCGGGCCCTGGGCCCGGGCGCATGAAGGACTGCCGGATGCGGACGGTTCCGCTCATTTTGCGCTGGCTTCACATGTATCGAGGCCGGGCGTCTTTTACGCAGTAAATAATCTTGGGATGTTTATATCCTATGATGCCGGCCAGACATGGAACAAGATTTCAATCGAATGGCCGGAACATGTAAAAACAAAAAGGATTCCCGGATTTACAATGATAGCCGGGCACAATGAAAAACATGAGTAAAGAAGCAGCATAATGAAAAAAATACTGTGTAATCGAATGAAATAAACACGCAGTAAACAGACGCGATAGGCGGTACAAAAAGCCGGACAATATCCACATGTTCGTTTTACTTTTATTCTAGTTTACATAATATATATTATCGGAAGTTATATAAAAAGCTTTCATTCTCGTATCATTAGTTAAGTAAACTACTATTAATGAGACGAAGCGTAAAAAAAACATGATTCATGAACTTATTGTATTATATATGGAGTCGCTGTGTGCATATGCGCATTTTTCATTATTTCTTTTGGTACAGCACGTTCTGAATCATTTATTACTTGTTTTCTTGTAGTCTTCCTTTTCATGAGGGATTTACCGCAGTGATTTTAGTCTGTAGTTATCTTTTTATAACTGCCAGTTTATCCATTTCGTTTAGACGTTTATTTGTACTGTAGACTTTTCTGATTCTAATTAATTTTTGCTGCGCTCTGTATAGCATTTTTTGGTAACTGTTGATTTCATACATATTGAATTATCTGCTGTTCGGCTTTATACATCATTTCCTCGTTAAAAACTTGCTGTACACCGCTCTCACATCAATCGACGCCGGACAATGGTACGTCTATCTGGTTTCGTTTGCTCTCACAGCGCCTCTCTACTGCTCATAAACGAAAAAAACCCCTGCAAGCCGTATATGGCCGTCGGGGTTTTTTTGCTACGAAATAAGCCGCCAGATTCCGTTAATAAAAAAGAAACTCAGCAGCATAAAAATCAAAAATTCTCCCGGTTTTGACCCGGTCAGTTTTCCAAATGGAAATCTCACGTTATACCGTACAAAAAAAATAAATGAACGCCTTTAGGGTTCAGCATATCAAGTAAAATATGACTGATCACGCCTGCGGTAATGCCTGTCTGCATAACCGTGCCGGTTAATCCCGGAATCAGCCCCGTCAAAATAAACACAATAGCCGTGCCCACCAGACTGTGCGTGAGTGTCCGGTGGCCGACAACCTTAAATACAATGTAGGATGTTGCTTTGAGACGTCTGCCCATCCAGGAATTTGGCTGGCAGATGTCCGGCAGCAGTCCGCCAAACATCAGCGAACCTATAAAAACTGCTGCCTGGAATACATCCTGCTCTACTGCATGGGGAGCCCAATTCAAATATACTGCTGCAGATCCTGCAGCGAGGGCGCCTACGGTGTGTGTTGCTGCTTTCATGATGTCCGCCCCGCTCTTGTTTACATAATATTATTACGGTTTACTAGAAAGTAATTTATATTCTACTGGTGTCCATACATATTTCACAATACCCTGCTTTTTCTCATCAATAACAAATGACCCGCTGCTGTAACGGTCATTTTTTCGAAATCGTTTCAGGTTCTCGGTGTGTGTGACCCCTTTGTCTGTCCGGAGAACAATTTCCTGATCACCGCCGTTTGTTTCATACAGGCCGATAATCCGATGAGGATTTGATTTAAGCTCGCGGATCATCACAAGTCCCCTTGTGGCCCGCTTTGCCTGTTCAAAGTCACCGGCGCTCATTTTCTTTACAGCGCCCCGCTGTGTCACAAGAACCAGCATCGTGTCATTGGCGACCGGGAGTGCGTTAATGACCTCGTCCCCGTCTTTTAGATTAATGCCCTTTACGCCGGCCGCTTGTTTACCGACTACGGGAATATCCTCGATTGGAAAGCGCAGTCCGTAGCCGAAGGAGCTGGCTAAAAATAGATCGGTTTCTTTTTCCAGCTCAAGGACTGCTGTGACCTGATCGCCGTCTTTGAGCTTAACTGCCGTCAACGCTTTGGAATAGCGCTGAGCTTTATACACATTCAACGGTGTTTTTTTCACGAGTCCCTGTTTGGTAATAAACAACAGTTCATTTGTTGTATCAAATGTACGGATCGGCAGGGCTTTGATCAGCTCATCCCCGGCCTCCAGCTGCACGAGGTTGCCGATATGCTGTCCGTTATCTTTCAGCGGATCTCGGAGAGCTGATGAACCGGCATATATATATACTGCCCGCGCTTTGTAAACAACAGCAGCGTATCCGTAGTGTTCATTTCCCTGAAATACAGAAGCTCATCGGTTTCTTTCATTCCAGGCTTTTCTTCTTTGGAAGCCGAATAGGAGCGGATGCTCGTACGTTTCACATAGCCTTCCTGTGTTGCTGTAATAATAACGTCTTCTGAAGGGATCATTCCCTCCATATCGACCTTGAGCTCCTGGATATGTTCTTCGATTTTTGTGAGACGCTCATCATTATACAGCTTGCGTATCCGCGTTAATTCTTTTTTAATCACGTCCATCAGCTTTTTGTCGCTTTTAAGAATACCTTCCAGACGCGTAATTTCTTTACGGAGCGCATCTGCTTCTTTTTCAAGCGTCACAATGTCGGTGTTGGTTAAACGGTACAGCTGCAGGTTCACGATCGCTTCGGCCTGTTCGGAAGTAAAGGAATACTTTTCTTCCAGATTCCGTTTGGCATCCGCCTTATCGTTGGATTCCCGTATGGATGCGATAACTTCATCAAGAATCGATATGGCTTTAATCAGACCTTCGACAATATGCTGCCTTTTGACCGCTTTATCGAGTTCATGACGGGACCGGTTTGTGACGACCTCGCGCTGGTGGTCAATATAAGCTGATAGCAAAGGTTTAAGTCCCATAAGCTGCGGCGTCTGGTTGTAAATAGCCACCATATTGAAATGATAGGCAATCTGCAGATCCGTGGATTTGTATAAAAACGTTAGTACGTTTTCGGGATCGGCTTCTTTTTTAAGCTCAATTACAATACGGAGTCCTGTTCGATCCGTATCATCCCGGACTTCAGCGATACCGTCGATTTTTTTATCAAAACGGATTTCGTCCATCTTTTTAACAAGATTTGATTTCACTACGTCATAGGGAATTTCCGTAATAACAATCTGCTTGCGTCCTCCGCGAAGTTCTTCAATTTCTGCATTGGCTCGCAGCATTACTTTCCCTTTACCGGTTTCGTAGGCACTGCGGATGCCTTCCAGCCCCTGAATCGTGCCGCCGGTCGGGAAATCCGGTCCTTTTAATACCGTCATCAGTTCTTCTATGCCCGCTTCTGGCTTATCAATCATCATTAAGGCTGCATCAATTACTTCTCCGAGCTGATGCGGAGGAATATCGGTGGCGTAACCGGCACTGATACCGGTGGAGCCATTAACCAGCAGATTCGGGTACATCGCCGGCAGAACGACCGGCTCCTCCTGGGAATCATCGAAGTTTGGAATATATTCGACCGTGCTTTTTTCAATATCACGGAGAAGCTCGGCAGAAAGAGCCGACAGCCGTGCCTCGGTATAACGCATTGCGGCAGGCGGGTCTCCATCCACCGAACCGTTGTTGCCGTGCATCTGCACGAGCGCATTGCGGACCTTCCAGTCCTGGCTCATACGCACCATCGCTTCATACACAGAGCTGTCTCCGTGCGGGTGGTAGTTACCAATTACGTTACCTACCGTTTTAGCGGCTTTACGGAACGGTTTTTCAAACGTATTGCCTTCGTGGTACATCGCGTACAAAATCCGGCGCTGTACCGGCTTCAGGCCATCCCGGGCGTCAGGCAGGGCCCGCTCCTGGATAATATATTTACTGTAGCGGCCGAAACGGTCGCCGATGACATCTTCAAGCGGTAAGTCTAGAAATTTCTCTGTCTGCGTCATTCGTATTCATCCTCCAGGTGAAGGTTTTCGTTTTCCAGAATATTGCTGTCTTCCTCCAGCCCAAAGGCCACATTCGATTCAATCCATTTCCTTCGGGGTTCGACTTTATCACCCATCAGCACGCTGACGCGCTTGTCGGCCCGGGCAAGATCTTCAATCGTCACCCGGATCAGCGTACGGGACTCCGGATTCATCGTCGTTTCCCAAAGCTGGGTCGCGTCCATTTCACCGAGACCTTTATAGCGCTGTATGATATAGCCTTTGCCGATCTTTTTCATTGCTTCCTGCATGCCTTCTTCATCCCAGGCATATTCTGTTTTTTCTTTCTTGCCGGAGCCTTTGCTTATTTTATACAGCGGCGGCAGGGCGATGTAAACCTTGCCGGAGGAAATCAGCTCCCGCATGTACCGGTAAAAAAACGTCAGCAGCAGCACTTGAATATGGGCACCGTCCGTATCGGCATCCGTCATAATCACGACTTTATCGTAGTTGCGCTCTTCGAGAACAAAGTCCGCACCGACTCCCGCGCCGAGAGCATAAATAATCGTGCGGATCTCTTCGTTTTTCATAATGTCGTCAATACGGGCTTTTTCCGTGTTGATGACCTTTCCACGAAGAGGAAGCACCGCCTGGAATTTCCGGTCCCGTCCCTGTTTGGCCGAACCGCCGGCCGAATCCCCCTCGACCAGGTACAGCTCATTGCGATCCGGGTTTTTGGACTGGGCCGGAGTCAGCTTTCCACTGAGAAGGACGTCTTTTTTCCGGTTTTTCTTGCCGTTTCTGGCTTCTTCCCGGGCACGGCGTGCCGCTTCTCTTGCCTGGGACGCTTTGACAGCTTTTTTAATCAGCATCTGGCTGACAGTTGGATTTTCTTCAAAAAAGTAGGTCAGCTTCTCGGCAAGAACCTGCTCTACAGCGGAACGTGCATCTGGTGTGCCAAGTTTACTTTTCGTCTGTCCTTCAAACTGCAGCTTTTCTTCCGGCACCCGTATCGAAATAACCGACGTAAAGCCCTCACGGATGTCTGACCCGTCAAGGTTTTTGTCTTTTTCTTTTAACAGGCCGGTCTTTCTGGCATATTCATTTACAATCCGGGTGAGCGCCGATCTGGCTCCGGATTCATGGGTGCCTCCGTCTCTTGTACGCACGTTGTTCACAAACGACAGCGTGGTTTCGGTATAGGCATCATTAAATTGAAAGGCTGTTTCCACCTCAATCTCCTGATTGACGCCTTCAAAGAAAACGACCGGATGAAGGGTTTCCTTGTCCTCGTTCAAGTATTCCACGAATGCTTTAATCCCTGTATCAAATAAAAACGTATCGGTCACAACTTCTTTCTGACGTTCATCGCGGAGACCAATAGTTACTCCGCCCAAAAGAAAGGCTGCTTCCCGAAGGCGTTCGGCTAATGTGTCATATTGAAACACGGTATGGTTAAAAATCGCCGGATCCGGTTTAAAACGGATCGTTGTACCTGTTTTTTTGGTGGTCCCTTTTTTTACGAGGCCCGTGACCGGCTTGCCGCCGTCCCGGAAGGACTGCTGGAAGCTCTCGCCGCCGCGGTCGATCATAACATCAAGTGATTCGGACAAGGCGTTCACTACAGAGGCCCCCACGCCATGGAGTCCTCCGCTTGTCGCATATCCGCCCTGGCCGAACTTTCCGCCGGCATGAAGAACCGTCAGGATGACTTCCGGCGTCGGCTTTCCCGTCTGGTGCATACCGGTAGGCATTCCCCTGCCGGCATCAGAAACGCTGACGCTGTTGTCTTTATGCAGAACAACCTGAATGTTTTTACCATATCCGCCCAGTGCTTCATCGACGGCATTATCAACAATCTCAAAAACAAGATGATGAAGTCCCCGGCTATCGGTGCTTCCGATATACATGCCGGGGCGTTTGCGAACCGCTTCAAGGCCTTCGAGGACCTGAATTGATTCGTCGTTATATTGGTATGTTCCCTTTGCTGCCAAAAAATCCGACTCCCTTCTCATGCAAGAACAAATATCTTTATATAATATCTTATCATACCACATGCCATTATACGAACATATGTTTTATATGACACTTCCTCCATCAAAATATCATAAAAAAACAAAAAGAACCAGTTCAAGTTTGAACTGGTTCCCGGAATTGCCTCAGCGCGTCATCTGGTATTCGACCTTGATGCATGAATCCATTACTATATTTATATTTTTTTCTTTCAGAATGGCAGGTACTTCGTCGTGAGAGACGCCAAGCTGGGCCCAGAAGGTACCTGCTTCAATATCGAGCACGTCGCGGGCGACTTCCGGCAGGAATTCACTGCGGCGGAAAACGTTAACAATGTCCACCGGGCCGTCAATGTCCTGCAGCCGATTAACGGCTTTGACTCCAAGCACTTCATCAACTACGGGATTAACCGGAATAATTTCATACCCGGCCTGCTGCATTTGGCTGCTGATCTGATAGGACGTCCGTGATGGGTTATCAGACAGGCCTACCACAGCAATTCGTTTGCTTGTGTCCAGGATATGCTTAATTTTCTGCTGATCGGGATTACGGTGTGCCATGTTATCTATCTCCTTTAGCATATAGTTTACAGTAAATCCACAGACTGCAGGTACTCTTCTGCTACGTCATACGGATCTTCGTCATCGTATTCGACTTTGTAGTTCATCTCCTGCATTTCCTCGTCGGTAATCATACCGCCAAGACGATTCAGGGGCTCTTCTAGTTCCGGATACTCTTCAAGCGTTTCCTGCTTCATCAGAGGGGCTCCCTGATACGGCGGAAACAGATTTTCGTCGTCTTCCATCAGCGCAAGATCGTATTCAATAATGTCCGCGCTCGTAGAGAAGGCGTCAATAAAGTCCACCTGCTCCGTCGTTAAGGCACGGGTGCGCAGACCAGAGTCCATCGTTTCTACATTTTCAAAAGAAAATCCATAGATGTCCTGTAATCCTATATACCCGTCTTCCCGGTCGGCAAACTCAAAAGTAAACCCGGCCGTCAGCTGATCCCGGTATGTTTCCATATCGGAAATCGTTTCAATACCCAGCTCTTCCGCTGTTTCTCCGCGGACGGCAAGTGCATAGGTGTTATTAAATGCCATCGGCTCGAGATAAGCGAGGTCGTACTCTTCCATCAATCCCGTACGCGCCTGCTCATACACTTCTTCTTCAGTTGTGCCGGGCTCCGGGGTTTGATTTAAAAGGGTGGTTAATGCCGTGCCTGTAAATTCAAGGTACACATCCACATCATCGGATTGAAGGGCATTAAACGCAATATCGGTGCTCCCCATCCCGGTGCGCACGTCCACCATAAGATCAGTCTCTTCCTCAATCAGGTGCTTGTACATGTTGGCAATGATTTCCGGTTCTGCGGTGATCTTGCCGCCGATGGTGATCTGTGGCTGTTGAGCAAAAGAAAATAATGGAGCCAGGGCGATCGCCACTGACAGGCCCAGTACGGCAAGGATTGGAGCCAGCGTTTTGCCCTGGGACCGTTTTTCCGTCATCCGCAGGATAAAATCAAAAAACAGCGCCAGCAGGGCAGCAGGAAGTGCTCCCAGCAGAATGTAGGCATTGTTCGCCCGGTCAATCCCGGTCATAATAAAGTCGCCCAGGCCGCCGGCGCTGATAAGGGCGGCCAGCGTAGCCGTACCTACAATCAGCACCATCGATGTGCGGACACCAGCCATAATAATCGGCATCGCCATCGGAAGCTCAATTTTACGGAGTTTCCGGAACGAAGACATTCCCATCCCGACAGCCGCTTCCTGAATCGAAGGATCCACTCCCTGAATGCCGGTATATGTATTCCGCAGAATGGGAAGCAGGGCGTAGGCGGTAAGTGCTACGACCGCGGGAAGCGTGCCGATTTGATTTAAAAGCAGGATCATAAACCCGAGCAGCGCAAGGCTCGGGATGGTCTGCAGCACCGCTGCCACACCGATGATCGGTTCAGCCAGCTTTTGTTTTCGGGTGAGAATAATACCAAGCGGGACGGCAATTAGTACAGCAAACAGAAGTGCAACAACCGACATATGCACATGCTGCCACATCACCTGCCAGAATTCGCCCTGACGGGTGGAAAATAGATCCCATAACTCCTGCAGCGTCGTCATTATACCAGCTCCCCTTCCTGCTCAAGCTGGGATTTTTTCATGAACTGTACAATATCTTTGTAGCTGAGCACACCTTCAATGCGGGTGCCGGTTAACACAGGGAGGGCTTCGAGTTCAGTATCGTCAAATGACTTAAGCGCGTGTTTCAGCGTATCCTCCGGATGAATGGCAGGGTCATTGGAGACAATGCCCTCTTCGGCCTGACGGCCTACATACGTGCGGTCATCTTTAAAAATATAAAGAGGCGCCGGATACAGCGGGTAGTCACTGATGTCCTGAGTGCTTGCCAGCAGATGGCTGTTAGGGTTCATCACTTCTTTTACGCGCGTGTCCCATGGATCCCGGCGATCACCGATAAAATTTTTCACAAAGTCATCGGCCGGCTCATTAACGAGCTCCTCCCGGGTTCCCACCTGGACAATACCGCCGTCTTTCATCAGGCAGATGCGGTCGCCGATAGCCATCGCTTCATCGATATCGTGCGTCACAAAAACGATGGTTTTTTTAATATCAGCCTGCAGCTGGCGGATGTCTTTTTGCAGCTGTTCCCGGCTGATCGGATCAAGGGCGCTGAAGGGCTCATCCATTAAAATGATGTCCGGATTGCCGGCGAGGGCCCGGATAACCCCGATTCGCTGCTGCTGACCGCCTGAGAGCTCAGAGGGGCGACGGTTCCTGTAGGTATCCGGGTCCAGCCCTACCATATTCAAAAGCTCATCGACCCGCTCCTCTACAGCAGCTTTTTTCCATTTGCGCATTTCCGGTACAACGGCAATGTTTTCGGCAATCGTCATCGTCGGGAACAGGGCAATCTGCTGAAGAACGTAGCCGATATTCCAGCGCAGCTCCTGGCGGTTCCACTCGGTGATGTTTTTATCCTCGATCGTAATACGGCCGGAGGTAGGCTCAATTAAGCGGTTAATCATTTTCAACGTGGTCGTTTTCCCGCAGCCGCTGGGGCCGATCAAGACGAAAAATTCCCCTTTGTTGATCGTCAGATTGAAGTTCTCCACGGCAGTTGACTGGTCTGCAAATTGTTTTGTAATGTCGTGAAAAGATATCATGTCGTCAAGCCCTTTCTTGGTCATAGTCGCCTGTTGCCGTGCATACAGGGTAAGGAAAGCTGACCTAATCATATTTCATCTGCCAGTCCTTTACAAATAAAAAGGTACAATAAAAAAACCGGAGGGCGTGGTAAAGGTCCTCCGGCATTGTATTCTATTCTATATCACCGCGCCGCCGTCTACATTCAGGACGGCTCCTGTAATAAACGAAGCTTCATCTGACGCGAGAAAAGCGTAGGCATTGGCAATGTCTTCCGGTCTGCCAAGCGTACCGAGCACCGCTTTTTCTTTCATCATAGTTAATGCTTTTTCCGGCATTTTCTCTGTCATTGGGGATAGAATAAAGCCCGGTGCCACCGAGTTAACTCTTATTTTGTAGCGTCCGAGCTCTTTCGCCCACGTCTTCGTCATGCCATTGATGCCGAATTTAGAAGCTGCGTAGTTGGTCTGCCCAAAGTTTCCGTAGACGCCTACAACCGAGGAAGCGTTTAAAATCACGCCGGACTGCTGCTCTTTCATAAGTGCCGCTGCTTTCTGGGTTACGAGAAATACCCCTTTTAAATTAACGTTTATCACTTTATCCCAGTCCTCTTCTTCCATTTTTAACAGCTGAGCGTCTGCTGTAATACCGGCATTGTTGATTAAAATATCTACTTTCGAGAACGTTTGCACGCTTTTTTCAAGAACGTGGTCAATGTCTGCTTTGTTCGTAATGTCCGCCTTAACCCCGAGTATGCGGCTTTTATGCTCTGCGGCTTCATTTACCACGTGATCAAGGTCCTCCTGATTCACGTCAACAACGACAACGTTGGCGCCTTCTTCGAGGAATTTTCCGGCAGTCGCCGCGCCAATGCCGCGGCCGCCTCCTGTAATAACGGCTGTTTTTCCTTCTAATCGTTTCATCAGTTATCCTGATCCTTTCTGTCCAATGTATTATACAAGACCCATGCTTGCTAGAACAATTGCCACAACAGTAGCAAGAATAGGGATTGCTACAGCAACGACAAAGATATCTTTATACGAATCCTTATGCGTCATGCCGGTCACAGCAAGAAGCGTTAACACGGCTCCGTTATGAGGAAGGGCATCCAGTCCGCCGGATGAAAGTGAAGCCACCCGGTGAAATGCCTCCGGGCTGATGCCGGTCTCGAGTGCCAGCTGATAGTACTGTTCACCCAGCGCTTCAAGCGCAATACCCATACCGCCTGACGCAGAGCCGGTGGCCCCTGCCAGGATGTTGACAGCAATCGCTTCGGAAATAAGCGGACTGCCGCGGACGCCGAGAAGCAGCTCTGTTAACCGGTCAAAGCCGGGTACATTTTGTACAACGGTACCAAAACCAACAGCAGCACTTGTATTAATAATAGCAAGTACGGAGCCGGACGCGCCGGCATTCATCGCTTTAACATATCCTCTCCACTTGTCCATATTAAGCAGCAGAATCAGAACGATACCGGAAATAAGGGCAATAACGATATCCCAGCCGAATATATTTAACGTGACCAGTACGACGATAAGCGGCAGAATCGACAGAAGAAACAGCGGGGTTTTCCCGTTATCTTCCACAATTTTTTTGTCTTTTGGTTCGGTGAAAATTTCTCCCTGTGCACTCATTTTCTTTTCTCTCCAGCGCAGGTAAAAGTAGCCGCCGACTCCCATAACAGCCGCAGCTGCAAGACCCATCACAGGAGCCGCTGTGGCGGTCGTTTCAAAAGAGGTGATCGGAATCAGGTTCTGGATCTGCGGGGTACCTGGCAGGGCCGTCATAGTAAACGTAAGAGCCCCGAGCGCGATAGCAGGCGGAATTAGTTTCCGCGTGATATTTGCCTCTCTAAACAATGTAAGAGAGAGCGGATACACAGCAAAGACGACAACAAAGAGGCTGACGCCCCCGTAGGTTAGAATAGCGGCGGAAACCACTACGCTCAGTATGGCGCGTTTCGTACCAATAAAGCGGCTGAGTGCCATGGCGACGGACCTTGCCATACCGGTATCTTCCATCAACTTACCAAAAATAGCACCGAGCAGAAAAACAGGGAACCACTGCTGGGCGAATCCGACAAATCCGCTCATATACGTGTCAGTATATGCATCAAGCAGGTTCAGTCCTCCAAATATTGCCACAACGCCTGCGGCGATGGGCGCCACCCAGATAATCGACCATCCCATATAGGCAAGCACCATGAGAACGATAAGGCCTAATATTATTCCAAACATATATAATTCCTCCTTTTATTGAACTACCGGTTCATCCTGCGGTCCTGCTATTCCCATTACCGCTTCGGAAAACAAACGAATATCCATCGTCCGCAGCGGCTCTGCCATCAGCGGGGTAAAGTCCATATGGGCCAGAATATCTTTTTCCAAATCAATACCGGGGGCTGTTTCTGTTAATAGAAGGCCCTCGGGGCGTAGTTCAAACACGGCCCGCTCGGTAATGTAAAACACCTCCTGTTTTACTTCATTGGCATAGTCACCGCTGAAGGTGACGTGTTCCACCTGTTTTACAAACTTAGGAAATGTTCCTTCCTGTTCTATCGTAAGCTTTCCATCCTCTACCCGGGTTTTCAGGCCGCCCGCGGTAAATGTCCCGCAGAATACCACTTTTTTGGCATTCTGGGAGATGTTAATAAACCCGCCGGCACCGGCTATTTTCGGACCAATTTACTTACGTTCACATTTCCGGACGCATCGAGCTGGGCCAGTCCCAGAAATGCGACATCGAGGCCGCCTCCGTCATAAAAATCGAATTGATACGGCTGGTCAATAATAACGTCAGGATTAGTGGAGGCTCCAAAGCTTTTCCCTCCGGCCGGTATGCCGCCGATCGGTCCGGATTCAAGTGTCAGGCGGAGATCTCGTCCGACTCCCTCTTCGTTGGCTACCATTGCCACACCCTCCGGCATGCCGATGCCCAGGTTTGTAATAGCATGCGGAACCAGCTCCATCACCGAGCGTCTCGCAATCACTTTTCGTTCCGTCAACGGCAGTCGTGCCAGAGAATGCACCGAGGTACGGATCTCTCCGCTGTAGGCCGGATTATACTGCTCGCCGTTTGTCTGCATGTGATCCTCAAGGGGAGCTTCGACGATCGCATCTACGTAAATTCCGGGTATTTTTGTAAGCCTTGTCTGCAGCGTCCGGGCTTCCACCACTTTTTCCACCTGCAGGATAACGATGCCGCCTGAGTTTTTGGCTGCCTGTGCAATAGAAAGTACCTCGAGCGTTGCCGCTTCCTTTTCCATGGAGGCATTGCCATTTTCATCGGCATACGTTGCCCGGATTAATGCCACATGAATAGGAAACGTTTTATAAAATAAGTAGTCGGTTCCATTAATCGGAAACAGTTCCACATGGTTTTCGGTGCTTTTTGTATTCAGCTTGCCCCCGTCGAGCCTTGGATCCACGAACGTCTTCAGGCCGACATGGGTCAGCAGGCCCGGCTTTTTAGCCGCAATATCCCGAAACAAATGAGTAATGACTCCCTGGGGAAGGTTGTAGGCTTCTATTTTATTTTCAATGGCAAGCTTTGCCAGTTTGGGGGCAAGTCCCCAGTGACCGCCGATTACTTTTTTGATCAGATGTTCATGACCGAGATTGTTCAGCCCTTTGTCTGCGCCGTCCCCCTGGCCGGCTGCATAAACGAGAGTCAAATCGATCGGCTGCTGTTCCTGTTCAAACCGCCGGCCGAGTGCTTTCGTTAATGCTTCCGGATGGCCGTTTCCGACAAATCCTCCGGTCGCAACAGTCGCCCCATTGGGTATCATTCCAACAGCCTCTGCTCCACTCATCACTTTAGTCATAAGAAAAATCCTCCTTCTTCTTTGTATACGCTTACATAATAAGTTTGCAAGAACCATGCCAAGTTTTCCTGCATTAATAAAAAAAGACAATCCCGCAGGATTGTCTTCAGGCAGCCGGCTTGAAACCGTGTACATTGAGCCAGTGTCTTGTATTGAATGATTAAAAAAAGCATTATTTATTTTATTGGGCACTCCATCAACGCGATCCGCTGCTTTTTTGAAGACGAAAAAGTGTAGGAAACAACAGAACAATGTACGATTTTATATACACTTTGGAAGCGCCGTCAACATATATGTGCGGTTATCTGGACACATCGCTATTTTTCTAAAATAGTTGTCCGTGTTTCTGAACAGTCAGCCTCTTCGATCCGCTTCCACTTATCGTAAAATGCGGTCCGGCTGATGCCCAGCAGCTTGGCTGCATAGCTTTTGTTGCCGCCGGCGTATCGCAGTGCCCCGGCCAGCGCCTCTTTTTCTGCAAGCTGCACCGTTTCCTGAAGGGTGCGTATAGGAGCGGCCGTTCTGCCCTGAAGCAGTTTGTCCGGCAGATGTTCGGCTTCAATCAGTTCATTTGCAGCTGCCATGTTTACGGCCCGCTCTAGGACGTTTTCAAGTTCCCGCACGTTCCCGGGCCAATTGTAATCAAGAAAGTACCGGCCTGCCTCATCCGAAAGCCCTTGTACCGGTTTTCCCATTTGTTCGGTAATCCGTTTGAGCGCTGCTTCCACTATTACAAAAATATCAGATTTACGCTCCCGCAGCGGCGGAATCGTAATAGGCATTACATTCAAACGGTAGTACAGATCGAGCCGGAACTCTTTGCGCTCTACCATCGTTTCCAGATCCCGGTTCGTTGCAGCAATAACGCGGATGTCAACGGGCGTGGAGCGGATATCCCCGACCTTTTCTACTTCCTTTTCCTGCAGCACCCGCAGAAATTTAACCTGCATATGAAGAGGGAGCTCCCCGATTTCGTCAAGAAAGATCGTCCCATGCTGAGCGGCTTCAAATTTCCCCTTTTTGCCGCCTTTCCGTGCTCCGGTAAAAGAGCCATCCACATAGCCGAACAGCTCCGACTCCAGAAGATCAGGGGGAATTGCCGCACAGTTTACTTTGACAAAAGGACCGGCAGCACGAGAGCTTGCTCCGTGCACTGCATGGGCAAACAGCTCTTTGCCCGTACCGCTCTCCCCGAGAAGCAGCACATTGGAATAGCCCTGGGCGGCCTGATGCGCCATCTGCTTTGTCTGTACCATCGCCTCATGGGTGCCTATAATATCATCGAGCTGGTGGACATATTCTGTTCCTGCCATTCTCCTTTGTAATGTTTCCAGTCTTTCTCCATCTGCTGGATGCGCGTCTGCAGTCCTTTAACGCCGGTAATGTTTTTAAAAAGGACTTTACCGAGCGCTCCGGTGATTTCCCCATTTTTAATGATAGGTATCCGGGTGGCGACCATGTAGCCGGTTTTTAATTTTTGAAAATCAGCAATCTCCGGCTTGCCCGTTTTGGCAACAATGTGCATTCTTGTGTTTTCAATCACTTCCGTGCAGTGCCGGCCAATCATTTCTTCAGGATTGACGCCGAGAAATTCCCCGTATTCTTTGCTCAGCATCGTCACATAGCCCTCTTTATCCACGGTAATAATACCGTCGTATAAATACTCGTAGATCATTTCCAGAAGTTCGGCCCGCTCTTCTCCTGTACTGTTTGCCGTTTCCTCACGCATCACGTAATAGAAGACAAGCCCATCTTCCTCGGCGGATCGCTGCTTTTCCACCGTATACGTTTTGTCTGCTGCCGACACATGTACAGACAGTCTCGCTGCTTCAGACGTCTGCACGCGGCTCCACTCTTCCTGTGTGAAGAGCGGCGGCTCCACGTCATTGGTAAATAGCACCGCCCCTTCCCTGTCCGTAATCCACACTTGAAGCGGCGCCATCGCGAGCATCGTCTGCAGTCGTTTGTTTTCTTTTATGAGCGGATCAAGAGGAACCAGCCCCGCGAAGGCGGCTCCCTCATAGCAGGCAATCCGTCCACCTGCCTCGCAGGAAGGAACATACAGGCCTGAAGCTTCGAGCTCGACCCAGCTGCGGATCGGCTCCTCCGGGGAAATACCCTGAATGACCGTGTCGAACAATGTATTTTGATGAAGCAGGCCGATAAACCGCTGCTGCTCATTAAGCACCGGAAGCTCTGCTGCCCCGTGCTCTTTGAATAAAAAAGCCGCTTCTTTGATGGTCGTGGTTTCCTGAAGTGTACAGGCGAATGTCTGCAGATTAATCGGTCGGTTCATAGGTCTGTCCCCCTGTGTGTATACATTGAAAAACCTGTCTAGTATGTTTTTAGTATACCAAACAGGCAGGAAGAATCGTTATCTTTCAACAATGATCGCAGTGCCCTGGCCGCCGCCGATACAGAGCGCCGCCAGGCCTCGTTTAACGTCCCGGCGCTTCATCTCGTACAATAGCGAAGTGAGCACCCGGGCGCCGGAAGCACCAATAGGATGGCCAAGTGCAATGGCTCCTCCGTTTACGTTAATTTTATCGGGATCAATCTGCAGGTCCTGGGCGACCGCAAGCGACTGGGAAGCGAACGCTTCGTTTGCTTCCACCAGGTCAATGTCATCCATCGTCAGGCCGGCCCGCTCAAGCGCCTGACGGGAAGCCGGTACCGGACCGTATCCCATCACAGCCGGATCGAGCGCGGCATTGCCGTACGATACAATCGTAGCCAACGGGGTTAATCCAAGAGCTTCTGCTCTGTCCTTGGACATCACCACGAGCGCCGCCGCCCCGTCATTTAATCCCGAGGCATTCCCTGCCGTCACAGTGCCGTCTTTTTTAAACGCCGGCCGCAGTCTTTCCAGTTTTTCCATTGTCATATCTTTTTTAGGATGTTCATCTACGGAAACGGTCACCGTTTCTCCCTTTCGCTGTGGCACCTCCACTGGTACAATTTCTTCTTCAAAATAGCCGTTATCAATCGCCGCCGCTGCCCGCTGCTGGCTGCGCAGGGCAAATTCATCCTGCTCTCTTCTGCTGAACGACCAGCGCTCTGCAATATTTTCAGCTGTAATGCCCATATGAATGGGTTCAAACGCATCGATCAGTCCGTCCTGCAGCATCGTATCCACCATCTCCGCGCTCCCCATTCTTGTACCCCAGCGTGCTTTAGGCATTACATAGGGAGCGTTGCTCATGGATTCGGCGCCGCCGGCAAGCACGACTTCCGCATCTCCGGCTCTAATAAACTGCGCGGCCATGCTGACGCTTCTAAGGCCCGATCCGCATACTTTATTGATCGTCATCGCCGGTACGGTATAAGGGAGCCCGGCGTGAACCGCAATTTGGCGGGCAACGTTCTGGCCCAGTCCGGCGGACAGGACATTTCCGAGTATGGCTTCTTCAATTGCTTCCGGCGGGAGGCCGGCCCGTCTTACTGCTTCCTTTACCGCGGTTTTTCCCAGATCTACAGCAGATACATGCTGAAAGGCCCCTCCAAAACTACCGATCGGCGTTCTGGCTGCGCTTACAATAACAGCTTCTTTCATTCTTATCGACTCCTTTTTAGAATAGAGAAAAAGAGAAGTTCTTTTTTTCTTCTCTTTTCTCTTTATACTATGCAATTTGTATGCCAGATCAGCTGAACTGATACAGGTCTTTATATTTTTCTGATAAATACTGCAGTAAATAATCCGGATTAATGTCTTCGCCGGTGGCTTCTTTTATTAACTCAATCGGTGTTCTGCTGCGGCCGTACTGATGAATGTTCTTTGTCATCCACTCGCGGATGGGCTTCAGGTCTCCTTTTTCAACAAGCTCGTCAAATACCGGCAGATCCTTATCCATCGCTGCTTTTAACTGCGCGGCATAAATATAGCCGAGTGCATAAGACGGGAAGTAGCCGAATGCCCCAAACGCCCAGTGGACATCCTGAAGAACGCCTTGAGCGTTGGACGGAGGGGTGACGCCTAAATACTCCTCCATTTTTTCATTCCATACCCTGGGAAGATCTTTTACTTTCAGGCTGCCCTCAATCAGCTGCTTTTCCATCTCATAGCGGAGAATAATGTGCAGGCAGTACGTAAGCTCATCTGCTTCAATCCGGATCAACGACGGTTTGGCTTCGTTAATGGCCCGGTAAAATTCATGAAGTGATACCCCGGTAAACTGGTCCGGTGCATAGGTCTGAAGCAGCTCGTAATTTTTCTCCCAGAATTTCGGATGCCTGCCGACAAAGTTTTCCCAGAACAGGGACTGGGATTCGTGAATGCCCATCGAGGCGCCGTCGCTTAAAATCGTTCCAGCCAGTTCCTCCCCTATATTCTGTTCATACAGGGCATGCCCCCCTTCGTGAATCGTGCCGAATACCGCCGTGCGAAAATCGGATTCGTCGTATTTGGTCGTTACGCGGACGTCATTTGGATTCAGCCCGATCGCAAAAGGATGGACCGTTTCATCGAGGCGGCCGGCTTCAAAGTCGTACGTCATCTGTTTTAATACATCGAGGCTGAACGCCCGCTGCTTGCCTTTTGGAAACGTGGAAAATAGAAAATCAGTCTCTGGTTTTTTATTAGAAGACGTAACGCCTTCCACGAGTGGAATCAATCCTTCCCGCACCTTGGCGAAAATCGCATCCAGCTTATCCACCGTCATTCCCGGCTCGTAGTCTTCGAGCAGAGCGTTGTATGGATGAGACTCATAGCCCCAGTGTTCGGCAAAGCGCCGGCTGAATTCTACAATTTTCTCTAAATACGGAGCAAACATGGCGAAGTCATCCGCCTCTTTGGCTTCTTCCCAGACGTTCTCCGACTTCGCTGTTAGAATGCTGTATTCCTGAAACTCGTCTTCCGGTATTTTCGTCATGCGGTCGTATTCTTTTTTCAGCTCCGCGGCAGCCTGTTTGGACGTGGCGGATACATCTGTCCCCTGGTGGCCGAGTACGGCGTGTAAAAATTTCGCCGTTTCATCGGACGTTTTAATTTTAAACAGCTCGGTAGCCATCGTGCCTGAAACGTCGGCCCGTTCGTCCATACCTTTTTTGGGAGCGCCTGTACGCGAATCCCAGTTTAACAGGCTGATTGCCTGCTCATACGAACTTATTTTCTTTAAATGACTGCGGAATGCCTGTTCTAAATCCGAATTAAGTGTGGTCATTGTTTCATCCTCCTATATAAGTACTTCGTTACTGGAAATACTTTCTTTACCAGTATAAACAATGCGGCAGGAGTTTTGAAAGATTTTTCTATTCGTGATATAAAGAGGGGGCGAAGGAAAGGCGGGATAACATGCACGTAACGATCAGCGAAGCGGCGGCTCTGCATTATCAAAAGGAAATGGGGATGCAGTCAGGAGATTACCTGAGGCTGTTTGTCCGGGTCGGCGGCGTCGGTTCCGGCGGTTTTTCGATCGGTGTAAGCAGGGAACTACCGGAAGATACTGCTTATATTTTGGAAAAAAGCGGCATTCGTTTTTTTGTGAATCCTCAGGATCAGTGGTATATCGACGGTATGGATATCACCTATGACGAAACGATCGACTACCTGAACTTTTCAAATCCACGGATGGAAGACACCGCTCATCCGGAATAAATAGAAAGCCGGCCATCGCGGCCGGCTTTTTTTATCCTTCAATCGAAGAAAACGAATGGGTAATATCCCGCGCTGTATTTTCTACAACGACGGCAGTCCCTTGCAGTTTCCAGTCATGAACTATTAGTTCTTCTATGCCTTCCGGGCGGTCCGGCCGGCTCAGGCGCTGGCGGTCCAGACGAATCCTGCCGGTTTCCCCTGCAAGCGCCGCCGCATCTTCCTCACGCAGCTGAATGACTTCCTTTTTATCATCGGCCACGTTGGCCTCATGGACATTTCCCACACTGTGCCATTCTTCATTTTTTTCAATCGAGATGTTCCAAAGTTTCGGCTGTTCCATTCTCTGCCCCTCCTTTGCTGTCTAGTAAAAGATATTCCCTATCGCCGGCGGGGCGAAACAAAACGTTCCTTTTTCTTATGACGGAAAAAGGAACGTTTTTTAGTATTAACTGCGGCGCGGCGGACGCTCTCCCCAGTACTGGTAGTAGTCGGTGCGGATGTTGCCGTTGTAAAGCTTTCGTTTTTTGGTGGCTTTCGCCCCGTACGTATTTTCAAATTTCTCATCAGACGTAATAATATATACCGACCAGGTAGAGAGCGGCTTCCAAATTTTGCCCAGGTTCCGGTACAGCTCTTTTACTTCCTCTTTTTCGCCGACGCGTTCGCCGTAAGGAGGGTTCGTAATAATCGAGCCGTATTCTTTAGGTGTTGTAAAGTCGACGGCCTGCATCTGCTTGTAACGAATCGCATCCTGAAGTCCAGCTTCTTCGGTGTTTTCGACAGCCAGGTCCACCATCCGGTGGTCGATGTCACTGCCCGTAATATCAAGCGGCCGGTCGTAGTCCGCTTGATCGTCTGCTTCCTCGCGTGCCTGGTTCCACCACTCCTGTTTTAAGATGCCCCAGTCCTCCGAATCAAAAAAGCGGTTAATGCCGGGAGCAATGTTCCGGCCGATAAGTGCCGCTTCAATCGGAATCGTACCGGATCCGCAGAAAGGATCCACAAGCGGGTAATCCGGTTTCCAGTGGCTGAGCTTAATCATAGCTGCGGCCAGCGTTTCTTTCAGCGGAGCGGCACTGTGCAGCGACCGATATCCGCGCTTATGAAGACCGACGCCCGTTGTATCCAACGTGAGCGATACTTCGTCTTTTAGGATAGCAACTTCGATTTTGTATAAAAAGCCATCTTCAAAAAACCATTCTTTTTTATACCGCTTCTTTAACCGCTCCACGATTGCCTTTTTTACAATCGCCTGACAGTCGGGCACGCTGTATAAAGTGGATTTGACCGAGCGGCCGGTAACGGGAAACGCTGCATTTTCCGGAAGAATGTCTTCCCAGGGCAGGGCTTTTGTTTTTTCAAACAAGTCATCAAACGTGCGTGCCTGAAACAAGCCGATACGCAGTTTGATCCGGTCGGAGGTGCGCAGCCACATGTTCAGGCGCGGAATCGCCGAAAGCGGTGCTTCGATAATGACCTTTCCGTTTTCAATTTGAGTATTCGCATAGCCGAGATCTTTTACTTCTTTGGCCACGATTGCTTCAAGTCCCATCGTGGATGTGGCAATAATGGTTACGTTCTGTTCCATATTATCTCTCCTGTAGCCTGAACGGCTGCTTTTTCAAACCAGATGTTGTGTATAATACCTATTATATACATAGAAAAAACCCCTGAAAACAGGGGTTTTATATGCTGAAAGCATTCATGTAAGCCATGTTCTGTTCCTTCGTGCTAAAACGGCTCTTAACCTCGCACTCCGGCGGCAATCATCTATCTGCAGACGAATCTGCCCTTTCTTTCCGTTTGGTTCCTTCAGAAAGGCGCCCCTACCTTATTTTGGGTTTCTCGCTCGAGGGGTTTACCCCGTTCCACTTTTTCCGTTTCCGGAAAAACTACGTCACTGTGGCACATTAAGGATACCGTAACCATATCTTGACGACGTAGGTTACTTCTCCGCCGTCATCCCTTAAAAGAGATGCCCTGACTTATGCATTCGTCAGGCACGAACACTACAGCCATCCCAGGCTGTGCGAGCATGGACTTTCCTCTGCACTCATCGAAGAGTACAGCGATTGCCTAGAATGCTTTCAGCATGATCTAAGACCATGTGCAATTATATCCGTTCTTATGCATTTACGCAACTATGCATGATGCTTTCTTTTTTCTTCAAGCACGGCCTGTTTGGAAAGCTGGTCTGCGGCTTTATTTTTGGACGAAGGAATCCACTTAATAAAATACAGGGGATGCTCCTCCAAAATAAGCAGGCTTTCCTGCAGAAGAGAAGCAAATACCGGATTTTTTACGTAGCGTTTGGCCACGGCGTCATCGACTACCTGCGAATCTGTACAGATGACCGCAGATTCCCAGCCCTGCTCCACGCAGTAAACGAGCGCGAGCCGCAGGGCCATAAATTCCGCCTCATGATTCGTCCGAATACCAAGCGGCACGGCCAGGCTTTCCGCTCCTCCGCCTCCCGGCTTAATATGAATGCCGGCACCCGAATACCCCGGGCTGCCGGCACTTGCTCCATCAATATATATAGTATTCATTGGTATTTCTTAACGGGAGTTCTCGTCATACAGCTTTTTGCCGAATACTTCTTTTTCCAGGTTGGACAGACGGCGGAGAATGTCGTAGTTGGTGCTGCCGGCTGCAGAAGAGCTTTCTGTCTCCTCGGAATGATCGCGCCGGGATTCCCTGGACGACGTAATCGGAGCGGCTGATGCAGTGGAGCCGTTGCTCGATTCTTCGAGATCTCTGATGCGGTTTTCAAACGTTTCATAATCCTGGATTACCAGGTCCAGAAACTGATCCACTTCGTCTTTATTGTATCCTTTAACGCTGCTTTTAAAGTCTTTGTCTAAAATCTCTTTTGCGCTTAATCTGGTATTTTCCATTAAAGATCACCTCATGTCATAATATTCTGTATCAAAATGATTGTATCATATCATACGTCTGCCTATACCCTGGATCTTGATTTTTCATGCACCGGTTTAGAGCCACTGCTCTTCTTCCACTACATCCTGAATGTCCTGGGGAGTGACCCAGATAATTTCATAGCCGTCATGTGCCTGCCTCGTCTCCGCGGGAGCCAGGTAAAATTTCGGCGTTCCCGTCATGTCCTCGTCGTACAGCAGCAGCAGCCCCTCGGTATGTCCGATAATAAAATCATTTTTGGCACGGAGCTGGCCCGGATTCGTATATTTCGCATTTGAAATGGGCTTTACAAAGTCCGCCTGCTTTAACAGTTCCGCATAAGCCAGCTGTGCCGGCTCCGGCCAGATTTTTTCCTGTTCCAGAAAAGGCGGCAGTACGGCCAGCTTTAAATCCTCCCACTCTTCTTTCATTTGAATAACTAGTTCACCTGCCCACAGCTCTACGCCGGGCTGGCCGGAAATAACGACCCACTCCAGCCCGTTATCGAGAAGGCTCAGAAGGCGTCGTTCGAGCGCTTTTTTTATAAATTTGATTTCTTTGGCGTCCGGCTTAAAAATACCGAGTTCATGCGGTTTGTATCCTGTTACGGCAACGGTCTTCATGTTACTTTCCTCCCTGGCCGAGCTTTAGTTCCAGCCGGCTGATCCGTTTATCCAGATCGGTTCTCTGTTTGTCGGAGAGCTTATCCTCCGGCAGTGCCGCGGCCTGCTGAGCGAGCTTTAGGGCTCTGCTCCGGTCTTTTATCTGATGTTCATAGTATTTGGCAAGCTCAACGGCGGCTGTTACGGCGAGATGCTGCTGGGCGCTCCAGACGAGCAGCCACTTTTCTTCCGCCTCTTCCACCCGCTTTTCTTTTCTCAGGAGATCCGCCTCGGCGAGCAGGCATTTTTCCTGCCATTCTTCTCCGGTCAGCTCTTCAGCACCGCTTTTGCGGTAGCACCAGAGCGCTTTTCTCGTTTCCCCCTGCTGCTCGAACCAGCGTCCGATTTCGTACGACTCTCTTCCAGAAGGCGCTTCTTCGAGTACGCGCTGGGACAGCTCAATGTAGAGCGTAATCAGCGACAGTACGTCCCATTCATTGTGCTTCATAATACCTTCTATAAATCCCGGATTCGGATCATTTAAAAAATCAAAATACAGCATCGGAGCCATATAGCCCGGTGTATCATCGATTCGTTCAAATTGAAGCACGTCGTGTTCGACAATCGACAGTTTGCAGGACTCCAGCGAATATTTAAACAAACGCCTCGAGGCGTGAAGCAGGTCAAAATGACCGAACTGGGGAAGGTTCGGCACTTCGCGGCGCAGAAGCGTATGACGCGTGCGCAGCTGCGGCCAGTCAAACGACTTGCCGTTGTAGGTGACCAGATGCTTCATCGAAGGTACGTCGGAAAGAAAATGATGATAGAAGGCTACTTCCGCCTCCGGCCCCGGCAGAAAATACTGTGTCACCGTCACGTGGGTCTCTTTAAAGCGGGCATCGCCTAAAAGAAAAATCATGTTGCCGGTACCTCCGCTCAAGCCCGTGGTTTCGGTGTCAAAAAAAAGCAGATCTTCCGGCCGGCGTCCTTCCGGATGAAGCGGGTGTACTTCTTCTGTCTCCGACCAGCGTGCAAACACCGGAAAGATATCATTCAGGCGGTGCCGGCCATGCTGGTAATCAAGCGGATAGTCAATTTCGCGCTTCATAATATACTGATCTTCAAAATAAAGCGGAAATCCCTGCACCTGCTCCCACTCTTTCTGATAAGGCACTCCTGAAGCGGGCTGGGCCGCGGTCGGTTTGTCTGTGGTCTCCTGTTTATCCGGAAGCGACAGATGGTTTTTCATCCGCTGCAGCTTATGTTTCATCGGCCGGCACCTCCGGCTTTGCTGCTTTTTCCAGCTCGGCAATAAAGCGGAGCGTCAGCCATTTGGTCTCTTCCATGCCGGTATCAAGGCCGACGCAGGAAGGACACCCGGACGTGCAGGGGCACCCTTGTATCAGCTGACGGCATTCTTTAATCAGGCGGGGGAGCTGCTTATATAAACTCGAAGCAAGTCCCGTTCCGCCGGGATAGCGGTCATAAATAAAAATCGTCGGTTTCTCGGAATGGGTAGCCTTCATCTGCGGTACAACGTGAAGATCACTCTGGTCGCACATAACGTGAACAGGCGCGACATGGCGGATAATCTGCGCAAGTCCTGTAAGTGCCTGTTCAAGAGGGTCTTTTCCAAACTGTTCGAGCACGTGATCCGGGAAACTCAGCCAGCAGGCGTTCGTGTGCAGCTCTTCTTCAGGAAGGTAAATCGGTCCCGACCCAATGTTTTCAAAGCTGCCCAGCTTAATCTTTTTGAATATCGTGGCTTTGGCATGGACCATTACGTCCCCATAGGCCGCTTCGTAAAAATCAAATACGGATGATTCGTCTTCTTCGAGCACTTTCAGCTCTACAGCAAGGTTGGCATCCGTGTAGTAATCAACGCGTACTTCTTCGACAAACGCTTTTTTCTCTTCCCAGTCGAGTTTTTCCACCTGGTACTGAATCCCCTGATGCAGGTAGACCGCCTCATCGTGCAGAAGAGTCATCGCACTGAACCGGTCCATTTCGCCAATCACTTTGGACTGCGAAGGTACCGTCTGATCAATGATAACGACATTTTCCTGGGAGGCCGAACGGAGACTGATGCCGTGCGCCGGAAACGAGTCGCTCATCCAGTACCATTTATTCACACGGTGGTGAAGCACCTGCTCTTCAGCCAGGTATTCCAGCACATCGGCAATATCAAGTCCGTCAAACGTCTCTCCCTCTTTAAACGGCAGCTCAAAGGCGGCGCATTTTAAATGGTCCACTAAAATAATCAAATTTTCCGGATGGATCCGGGCGGTTTCCGGATTCTGGTCAAATAAATACTCCGGATGCTGCATCATGTACTGATCCAGCGGTGCCGAGCTTGCGACAAGCAGAATTAACGACTCCTCCTGCCTGCGTCCTGCGCGTCCGGCCTGCTGCCAGGCGCTGGCAATGCTGCCGGGATAGCCTGTCATAATGCAGACCTGGAGCTGGCCGATATCGATGCCTAGTTCGAGCGCATTGGTACTGACCACACCCATTACCTCGCCGGTGCGAAGCCCCCGCTCAATGGCCCGGCGTTCGTTGGGTAAATAGCCTCCACGGTATCCCTGTATGCTTTTCATGCCCAGTTCTTTACGGACGAGGGTCTGCAGAGAGCTGAGAATTACCTCCACCCGGGTACGGCTTCTGGCAAATATAATCGTCTGAATGTTTTCTTTTAAAAAGCGGGAGGCCCAGCGGTTCACTTCTGATGTCGCACCTTTGCGGATATTCATTGATTCGTTCACAATCGGCGGGTTATAAAACACAAAATGTTTTCTCCCGGTCGGTGCCCCGTTATTATTAATCAGTGCCGTTTCTTTACCTGTCAGCGTCTCGGCCAGCTCTTTAGGGTTCGCGATCGTAGCAGACGTGCTGATAAACACCGGATCGCTTCCGTAGTAGGCGGCGATCCGTTTCAGGCGGCGCAGGACATTCGCCACGTGGCTGCCGAACACTCCCCGGTACGTATGAAGCTCATCTACGACGATATATTTAAGATTTTCAAATAAGGCCACCCACTTCGTATGATGAGGCAGAATCGCCGAGTGCAGCATGTCGGGGTTGGTCATGACTACGTGGCCGGCTTTGCGGATCGCCTGTCTGATTGAAGGTGATGTATCCCCATCGTACGTAAAGCTTTTGATCGGCTCCCCGAGTTCATCGATAAAAGCATTGATTTCATGCATTTGATCCTGGGCGAGCGCTTTGGTTGGAAATAAATACAGCGCCCGGCTTTCTTTGTCGTCTAAAATAGACTGCAGTACGGGAAGGTTATAGCAAAGTGTTTTTCCGGATGCCGTTGGGGTAACGGCCACAAAACTCTGTTTTTGGCTGTACGCCTTTTCAAAGGCAGAGGCCTGGTGCGTATAAAGAGACGCAACGCCCCGGTTCGTCAGCGTTTCCCTGATTCGGGCATCCAGCTCGGCTGGAAATGCAGCCGTTTTAGCAGGCGTTTCCTCAACGGTGTGCCAATGTTCTATTTGATCGCTTCCTTCTTCTTTAATAAGAGAAATCAGCTCGGATAATGTTTGTTTTTTCATGTATCGTTCACCTCTATGTTTCTATTGTAGCGAATATACGTTTGTTTTTCCATTCGATCGGGTTTCCCCTGTCCTAACACAGCATAAAAAAGCAGGAGTCCATGGGACTCCTGCTTTTGTTTTTATTTAGTTAATCAGCGGCGGCCGTGGTATTCATTAATCATTTGCAGTACGGACTGTTCCTCATTCGTTGGGATAAAACGGTTTTCGCCTTCTTTTTTCGTTTCGTTTTTCATATGGAACGCCTCCTGTTTTTGTTATAGTGTAATTAGAAGTATAGTTTATTGTTATAATACAGTCAAGTGTTTTATGGTATTTATTTCTGAAAATTCATTTATTTTATCGCTGTGCGGATATAGACATAAAAAAACCTCCCTCTCGTAAGAAGGAAGGCTTTTGGAATTTAATTATGCCTGTATCAGCAGAAAGTGTCTTTTGGTTTGGGTACGGACAAACCGAACAGCGGCCGGAGGAACAGCGCTAAAAATGTACCGGCAAGCGCCATGACGCCCCAGATGTATCCGTGGGCGCTGAAAGAAGCGATTCCACCGAAATACGCCCCGATGTTGCAGCCAAAAGCAAGGCGGGCACCGTATCCCATCAACAGACCTCCGATAACGGATGCTGCAGCGTTACCGGCTTTAATTTTTGTAAAAGAAAACAGACCGCCGGCAGCAGAAGCAAGAAACGCTCCCAGAATCACTCCAAAGTTTAAAATGGTAGTGGAGTCTGCAAATATCGAGCCGTGAAGAGTCGCCAGGTCTCCTGCCCAATAGCTCCAGCTTTCTACGTCGAATCCCATCGCATACGCGGCTTTAGATCCCCATAATGTAAAAGCTGACGTGACGCCCCACGGGGCATCGGCGGTGTGGCAAGCGTCAACGCATTAAGAACGGCTAGAATGACGGCTGCCGCAAACAGCGGCCAGGAACCACGGAAAATCCGGCGCCATCCTTTTTCTGACGGCACGGCTGCCATTTTAGGCGGCCGGCGTTTTTTTTCAATAATAATCGTAATCGCTGCCACCGCTGCGAAGATTCCGAGCGAAACGAGCCATGCCCCGCTGTAGCCAAGGCCGGTAGAAGTAGCCAGGGAAAAAGGTTCAGCGGACGGCATATCTTCCATCCAAAAATTAAAATGAGCGGCACCAATGGTAGAACCAACAATAAAAAACAGCAGCGTAATAAACATAACCGAACGGCCACCACCCACGGCATAAAGCGTTCCGGATGCGCAGCCACCGCCGAGCTGCATGCCGATTCCAAACATAAAGGCCCCCACGAGAAGGCTCACGCCGACCGGGGACACATATCCTTGTGGCGTTCCTCCAAAAAAGGAAAAGCTGAGCGCCAGAATCGGGGCAAACAGCGTGACGGCCACCGCAAGCATGAGCATATGGGCGCGAAGCGACTGGCCATTACCTACACTCGCAAGCCTGCGGAAAGCGGAGGTAAATCCAAACCTCGCATGAAACAACGTATAACCGAGAAGCAGCCCGATGACGAGCAGCAGCGGCTGTACGATATTCTGCGTCATAAGCAGAAATACAAAAAGAATGGCCGATACGACCAGACCACCTATAATTAAGCCGTTCTGCGGCTTGTTTAATGTAGAAGATTTTTCTTGAGCCGACTCTTGCTGTGAAACCGGCTGTACAACAGTAGACATTCTCTTCACCCCTTAATCCTATCTTATAAGTCAGAATTACTTTTATATCTTAGGGCGAATCACGAACAATGTCAAGAATCAGGATTCTTTGCGGGATTTGTTTCTTTTACCTGTAAAGAAACATTTATGTAAGGAGTAATGGAAGATACTAGTTCCATCTAGGCAGATGATTTCTTATTATAAACCCAGGCGAATAGAAAATAGATTACAGCGACAGTACAACCAATCAAAATAACCGTTTGATTAAGACTTAGAGAACGACCCTGAATAAAGAGGAAAATTACGTTTATGTAGGATAAAGCCCCAATAACAATAAGTATTTTCATAAACACATTAAAAATAGGATTTTTAAACAATAAAGCAGCCTCCTTCCTATGATTTCATTCTCTCATGTCTGCTCCCTATTCAAAAATAGTACATAAGCTACCAATCAATCCCGTATGGAGGTTCTGCTATGCCTAGCAGAGCGTAGACAATGCCAATAAGAATCATATAACTAACGATGTAGCACCCAAGTTGACGGTGAAGATATTTGTTAATGAGATCATTCGTTCTATCCATTTTAAATAGGTTCAATTCCTTAACGATCTTTTTTGAACGCTGTATCTGGACGGTATACTGGATCGTTTCCAAAAGCAGCCGGCAAATCATATAAATGAGGATCATATAACCTCCGACGGCAAGCAATTCCCACGGAGGATCTGGATCATAATTCTGGTTTCCAGTGTTCTCCAGAACGATCACTAAAGGCATAAATCCCACGGAAAAAAATAAAATATGAAGAAAATATGGTGGGATAGAACACGTAAAGGCCACATCAGCCACCCTGGTGACACATCAAGACTGATCGCCCCGAGCATTTTTACCACCCTGGCATAATTTATCACTTTCCGACTGTTGAGAACATCATCAGCAAGATAGTAAAACCAGCTCGCCCCTGACATGGTACCGGAAGGATGGTAATGGTAATACATATTTAGACGCGAGGAATCTTGTAAATACCCTGGAATCGAACCGTCATTCGTCAGCGGAATCCCTTCATCAAGCAACCTGCCGGCATTCACATCCTCCGTACTGTCAATGGATTCGGTGCTTTTCAGAGAGTAAAAACGGTCTCGTCGGTAAAGACGAGGGCCACGCCACCCCCAGATCCCTACAATTAAATAGATGGCACAAAGCAACAAGAGTATATGTAAAGGAATAAATTCTCCAAAAATGTGCATGCCGCACCCCTCCTCTTTAATAGTTCTCATTCTAGATAAGCTCTTCGTTTGTTTAGGATTACAATTTAAGCTTGTAATATCTCATATTATCGTCTAAAACGATATTTTATTTTTATTATGCTTTGATTGTACCTTTACTTGTAGACGTATGTATGTGTTTTCGAAAGATTATTTGTCTTAGCATATATTTTCTAAAATATGGGCGGAGTTCTATTATATTCCTGCTTTCTTTTGTATTTCTACAAACATTTCCCGTTCTGTCGATTCTTAATCAGCTTAAAGTTTTTCTTTATAGAAGGTAAAGACTCATTATTTTGTGTATCTCTGTTATAAAACACAAAAAAACTGCCCCGTAAAGGACAGATTCTTGCTGTATGGAATATCAGCGGCGGCCGTGGTAATCGTTAATCATCTGCATAATGGACTGTTCCTCTTGATTCGGGGTATACCTGCTTTCGTTGTCTTTTCCCATTTCTTTTCTCATAAGAGAAACCTCCTCGTTTTTTGTTATAGTGTAATTAGAAGTATAGTTTATTGTTATAATACAGTCAAGCGTTTTCATAAATAAATTTTAAGTATTCTGAATAATGGCCATAAAAAAAGAAACCACAAGGGCTTCTTTTTTCGATTACGCATATTCAAACGGAAACTGTGATTGATACAGGCGTGTATAAAGGCCGTTTTCTGCCATTAGTTCACCATGGGAGCCTCTTTCCACAATGCCCTCCTTCGTCATGACGAAAATAGCGTCCGCCTGCTTGATAGTTGCCAGACGGTGCGCGATGATAATCGTGGTTCGTCCTTCGGACAGCTCTTCCAGAGCGGTTTGAATCAGTGCCTCTGTTTCCGTATCCAACGCAGAAGTCGCTTCATCCAGAATGAGTATAGCCGGGTTTTTCAAAAACATACGTGCGATCGACAATCGCTGTTTCTGGCCTCCGGATAATTTCACCCCGCGCTCGCCTATTTTCGTATCCAGTCCTTCAGGCAGAGCTTCTACTACATCTGCAAGCTGGGCTTTTTCAACGGCATTCCGGATTTCAGCTTCGGATGCGTCCAGTTTACCGTAAGCAATGTTGTCACGGATAGTACCGTCAAACAAAAACACATCCTGCTGAACAATGCCTATATGGCTGCGGAGCGACACCGTATCCATTTCCTGAATATCCATGCCGTCTATCGTAATCCGTCCCCCTTTCAGCTCGTAAAAACGTGGAAGCAGATTGCTTATCGTTGTTTTGCCGGAACCGGATGGTCCGATAAAGGCAGCGGTAGTGCCCGCCGGAATCGAGGCGTTAATATTTTGAAGCACCGGAGTTTGGCTGTTATAGGAAAACGACACATCTTCATAACGGATATCGCCGTTTACCTGCTCTACTGCTTTTCCTGTGGGCGCAGACGGATCGGTCTCTGTAGCGTCCATTAAATCGAGATAGCGTCTGAAGCCGGCAATCCCTTTCGGATACATCTCCATCACAGCGTTTAGCTGCTGGATCGGCTTAATCATGACGTTGGTGAGAAGAACAAACGCCACAAATTCTCCGTTAGTGATCCGGTTATTAAGAATCGACCATGTACCGGCAATTAATACAAACAGCAGCAGAAACTTCATCATAATCTGGCTGGATGTCACATGAAGAGCCATAATTTTGTAAGATTCCAATTTGGTAGCGCGGAACCTGCCATTATCTTCGGCAAAGCGTTCCATTTCAAATTTTTCGTTAGCAAATGCTTTAACGACACGAATGCCGGTAATATTGTTTTCCACTCTTGCATTAAAGTTTCCAATGCTTGTAAACATCGACGACATCGCATAAGCCATCTTTTTTCCAAGCACATAGGTTAATGCAATAAAGACCGGTACGAGAATAAAGGTCAGCACGGCCAGCCGCCAGTCAATCGTGAGCATGATCGTAAAAGCACCGATCAGCGTCATAAATGCGACGATAAACTCCTCCGGGCCGTGATGGGCGACTTCACCGATATCCATCAGGTCATTGGTTAAACGGGAGATCAGATGGCCCGTTTTTGTTTCATCGTAGTAGGACAGGGGCTGCTGCTGCAGCCGTTCAAACAGCTCCCGCCGCATATCGGTTTCAATGTTAATACCGAGCATATGTCCCCAATAGGCGATCACGTAATGGAAGCCGCCATTGAGCACGTACAGTATAAACAAAGCGGCGCTACCCCAGATGATCCAGTCCCAGTTTTCATTAGGCAGCAGATCATCAATAATGCGGTTCACGGCAAGGGGAAAAGCCAGTTCAAACAAAGCGGCGAGCACTCCGCTGGCAAGGGTGAAGAAAAATAGTTTTTTGTAAGGTTTATAGTATTGTGCAAAGCGACGAATCATTTAATAAACCTCCTGTTTATTCCATCGGGGAACCGGTAATTTTCTCCACGGCATCTTTCATCTGGTATTCCTGCCCTTTTAAAGAAAAGTCGCTCCATTTTGTATTATCGACGTAGTAGTACTGCTCATTTTCTACGGCCTCTGTATCCTGGAGCAGCGTATTAACAAGCTCTTCGGCATCTTCTGTGCTTTCCCCGTTCTCTGTTAATATAAATAAATGATCGGCCCCTTCGGTATAATCAGCAATCGTTTCCAGGGATACCGCCTGGGTTTCCTCATTTTCCAGCACACCCGGAGACGGTTCTACGCCGGCTTTAGTATACAGGCCTTCAAATATGCTGCGGTCATGGATATAAAGCTCCTTGCCGTAAAATTGAATCACGGCCGCCTGGCTGTCCGCTTCTTCGGCATCTTCGATAAGCGACTGGGCTTCTGCCGCATTTTCTTCAAACTGGGTCATCCACTCTTCTTCCGTGTCTTCTTTGCCGAGTACTTCTGTTATATCAGCGAGCTGCTCCTCCGGCGTCGCACCGAAAGCCGTCATGTACACGGGAGCGATTTTCTCCAGGTTTTCAAGCGAATCTGCCTGGTAGTCGGAAATAATAATCAAATCAGGCTCAAGCCCGCTGACTTTTTCCACGTCAGGCATATCGTCCCCAACGTTCTCTGTTTCCTCGGTATCCAGGTCATCCTCGTATGTATCCAAATAATAAGATGTGGTGCCGATCGGCTCTTCTTCCAATATAATCATTTCGGCTACATTCTGGAGAGCGACTACTTTATCGGGAGATGCCGGCATCTCTACGTCCCGTCCTGTCGGATCGGTTATTGTTTTTGTCTCCTCCTCGCTTCCTGATTCTTCCTGGGATTCCGTCGTGTCACCCTCTTCACCCGAAGATGCTTCATTGTTTCCACACGCGCTTAATACACCGGCTGCTGCAAGCGCCGCTGCTATATTCCAATGCTTTTTCATTATACTGTCCCCCTGATTTATGATAATGAGAATCGTTTTCACTCAATTATATACAGGATATCCATAAACAACAAGTTCTTTTTCATGCAGCAGCTCCGCACAAAAAAACTGCCCGCATCTGCGGACAGCTTTTATACATAAAATACGTCAGGTGTTATTCATGCTCTTTCGGTAACATCCCGTGCAAGAGCAGATCTACAAAATACGCTGCCGTCTCCCGGTCACTGAGTTCACCATCCGGGTCAAACCACTGATAGCTCCAGTTGGTGATGCCTAACAGGGCAAGTGTAGTTAAAGCCGGATTAAGATTCTGCCGGAATTCCCTGTTATGGATCCCTTCTGTAACAACATCCTCGATCTGCCGGCGGAATTGATTCCGGCGCTCGACAATGTGGGTGTATCCGGCTTCCTGCAGATGCCTCATTTCTCTGTAAAAAATTCTGGCGCTCGCCCCGTCTTCTTTAATTTTTGTAAGCAGCAGTACGACCGTGCCCGTCAGCTTTTCGCGGGCCGACTGAGACGTCGGTTCGTACAGCCTGCGCTGCTCCGTCAGAAGGTTTTCAATATAGTCCATATGAATCTCCATCAGCAGCGATTCTTTGCTCGTAAAATAATAATAAAAGCTGCCTTTGGTCACATGGACGGCTTCTACAATGTCCTGAATGGACGTTTCGGAAAATCCCTTTTTCTGAAATAAAAGAATGGCCTGCTGTTTGATATTATTTCGCATATGTCTGTTTCCTCTGCTTTCCGGATTATGATAAGGAAGAAGAGTCGGGGCGCAGAATGAGTTTCCCAGTTGTTTTTCGTTCCTGCATTAATGATTGAGCCCGCGCCGCCTCTGCAAGCGGAAACGTTTCCCCGATCGGCAGTTTTAATCCGCCGGTTTCCAGGAAGGCAAACAGCTCCTCGAGGCTTTGCTGCATCAGATCCCGCCGTTTCATAATCTGGGGAAGAAAAAAACCGACAACCGATTGATTGGCTCCCATTAATCGACCGGCCTGCAGACGGCTTGGCTCTCCACTTGCCGACCCAAAAACGACAAGCCGACCGAAAGGCGCCAGGCAGTCCAGCGTCCGGCTGAATATTTCCCCGCCGGCCATCTCCATCGCAACATCGACTCCTCTGCCGTCGGTGGCCTCCAGGACTTTCTGCTCCCAGCCGGTTTCCGTATAGTTAATTAAAACATCCGCCCCGAGCTCTTTGGCATAATGCAGCTTTTCCGGGGTGCTTGCGGTCGCAATGATTTTACCGGCCCCAAACCGTTTGGCAAGCTGAACGGCTATCCCGCCCACGCCACCTGCGGCCGCATGCACGAGGACAGTTTCTCCCTGCTCGAGCCGTCCCATCGTTTTCAGCACATGATACGCGCTTAGTCCCTGCAGTGGAAAAGCAGCGGCTTGATCAAAATCCAGTGAATCCGGAATTGGGATAATCGCCTGTTCATGTACAGCTGCAAATTCGGCATAGCCGCCGTCGGTAATCAAGGCCGCGACCCGGTCCCCCGGCTGCAGACGGGTAACTTCTCCACCAACCGCTTCAATCGTACCGGCAATTTCCGATCCTGGGAAAAACGGCAGCGGCGTCGGCACGACATAGGCCCCCTGCCTCCGTGCGATATCGGCGTAGTTCATGCCAATCGAGTGGATACGTACGAGCACCTCGGCCGGTGATGGAACCGGCTGCTCTTTTTCGACTTCTTCAATGACTTCTGGTCCTCCGTAAGCTTGATACTGTATAGCTTTCATAGGAGCGCCTCCTGTTTTTTTTTGATCATCCAGCCGCCGTCTACGAGCACATCTGAGCCTGTCATGTACGACGCTTCGTCAGAAGCCATAAATGCGGCGACATTGGCGATTTCTGCAGCGGTTCCCGGCCTTTTCAGAACGGTGTTGTGCTCAATCGCCTTCTGAAACTTTTCATTTTTTAAATTTTCTTCAATTAACGGGGTGTCAATAAATCCGGGAGAAATGGAGTTGGCACGGATACCGTAAGGACCCAGCTCCAGCGCCAGGGCTTTTGTAAAATGCATGGCACCAGCTTTGGCTGCACTGTAATGGGGGATGTACGCCCCGGCTTTGTGGGCGGACAATGAAGCAATCGTCACGACCGCCCGCCCTGTTTGTTTCGTTTCCTGTTCAGCTTCCGCACACATGATAGCTCCGAGTGCCTTTGAAACGAGAAACACGCTTTTTGCATTCACATCCTGGACCGCGTCCCACTCCTCTTCGGTCGTATCCATAATTCGGGAATGCCTGGAAGCACCCGCTCCATTAATTAACACATGGAGCCCGCCTCCTGCTTTTTCAATAAAGGCAGCGAGCTTCTGTACGTCCTCAGCATTCGTCACATCGGCTGCAAATACAGCGGCACCTGGAATTTCTTTTGCTGCTGTTTCTAGTTTGTCCAGACTCCGGCCGACTAGAATTACAGAGGCTCCTTCCTGTGCCAATCTTCTGGCTGTTTCTTTCCCTATGCCGCTGCCGCCGCCGGTGATGACGGCGGTTCTGTTCTCAAAACGCATACTAATGTCCCCCCCTATCCCTGATAACGTCCGGCTACATATTGTTCGTCCGCAATGAACCGCAGGGCTTCCCTTACCGGCCGGGCCTCCTGGTATACTGCACATACTTTGTATATTGCCTCTGTGAGCGCTGTTTTTTCCTGTTCTTCCCCGATTTCTAAAATAAGCGCACGTGCGGTTCGTTCGGCCTTTTCCAGGCACGTGTACAGACACACAGACGTCAGCGCCTTCTTTCGCGGTGCTTCCTTTACTTTTTGAACCGCGGCCATGGTTCGAAGCAGCGTCGATTCCGCGGCATATAGCTGAATGGAGAGGTCCGCCAGGCTTATAAGCGTTTCCTGTTCATTTTTTATTTCTTTGCCGTACCTTCGTAGCGCCATTCCCGAACAGACGAGAAGCATTTCCCTTATAGCCTCGACTGCCCGCTGTTCTGGTGCGAGCATGCCATCAGCTGTCGGCTGAGGCTGATGGAGGGTTTGGGCAGCGTCACGTGCGAGGGTACCCAGATCGATTTCTCCTTTTGCGGCCCGGCGGAAAAGCGGCGCCGGTACCAGCAGCCGGTTGATCTCGTTGGTTCCTTCAAAAATACGGTTAATGCGGGAATCACGGTAAGCGCGTTCGATTTCGTATTCTTCAATAAACCCTGCTCCTCCATGCAGCTGCAGTGCTTCATCCACAACCAGATCCAATGTTTCCGAACCATATATTTTACAGATCGCACACTCAACGGCGTATTCCCTCAGCTGCTGGTTAATGAGGTGATGATCCGTCTCCGTATAAAGGCTTCCAAGTGCGTCTTCAAGGAGCCCTGCTGTCCGGTACTGTATGCTCTCCGCCGCGTATAGTCTGGCCGCCAGCCGGCCTGCTTTTTCTTTTGTAGCTGTAAAATCCGCAATCCGGCTGCCAAACTGCCGTCGTTCTAATATGAACGCCACCGTCTTTTTAAAGGCCGCTTTGGCTCCACCTACGCATGCCGATCCGAGGTTAAACCGTCCCAGATTGAGGACATTTAAGGCAATCAAATGCCCCTGTCCCACGTCTCCCAAAAGGTTTTCGCGGGGGACCATACAATCTTCAAGAACGACGCTTCTTGTTGAAGATCCTTTAATGCCCATCTTTTTTTCTTCGGGACCAAGCGACAGACCGGCAAATGTTTTTTCAACAATAAAGGACGTAAAGTGCTCTCCATCTACTTTTGCGTAAACGATGAATGTATCCGCAAATGCGGCATTGGTAATATAGAGTTTGGTTCCGTTCAGCAGGTAGCTCTGTTTGGCTTCCGACCAGACGGCCGTAGTCTGCGAGGCAAGTGCGTCTGATCCGGCATTAGGCTCGGTCAGACAGTATGCGCCCAGGTATTCACCGGAAGCTAGTTTGGGCAGATAGCGCCGCTTTTGATCGTCGGTCCCGTAATAGGTAATCGGAAGCGTGGCGATGCACGTATGATTGGAATGAGCCACCCCGTAGCTCGACGTTCCTCCCACCGCCTCTCCGACGACGGCCTTGCTTATCTTATCCATCCCAAGTCCGCCGTGGGATTCAGGGATACTGTGCCCAAGCAGGCCAAGCTCCCCTGCTTTTTTTAACAGATTGGTCGTTGTCGTAAAGTCCTGCTCTTCAATCCTGTTCCTTACCGGGAGCACATCATTTTCTATGAAACGTTCGGCTGTTTTGGCGATCATTCGGTGCTCCTCGGTCATATGTTCAGGGACAAATATGCTGTCCGGGCTGGTACTGCCGGTCATAAATGAGCCGCCCGGATGTTTGATCGTTGAATGCTGCATAGGTTCCTCCTTATAAAAAAGTCTAATTGGATATGCCGGTGTTTATATACCGGCATACAGCTGTACTGCTGTTAACGGTTGAAGCATACTCCAGGTCCTCTTCCATGTTATAGGCCAGCAGTTTTTTCCCTACGCGGGATGACTCGAGCACGTGCCGGGCGTTTGGTTCATTCTGATAGACGCTCAGCGCAGTTCGGGCAGCATCCGTCAACGTACAGGTTTTCTCTTTCAATACCGCATCAATTAAGCACCCTGCCCCGTACATATCCTCGAGGCTGATCTCCCCTGCATTGCCGGCCGCCGTAATAAGAAGAGTCGCCTCCTCTGGTTTAGCAGCTAGTACGAAAGCAAGCGCACGGGCGTTCACAAGCGATCCTGCATATACTTCCTCCGCGGACTGGAGTTTCCGGAGGGCGGCCGTCCCGTTCGTCGTCACTAAAATAACGGTTTTTCCCTGTGCCCCGGCAGCCAAATGGACGGGTCCTGGATATACAAATCCTTCTATAGGACGCGCCTGTTCTTCCCCGGCCAGAATATAGGAGTCCGCTGGAAGAGAGGCTGCATGCTCTAGAGCTTCTTCACGCGTAGCGGCAGGAATCACCTGGACTGCTCCTTTTTCAAGGCAGGCAGCAATCGTCGTAGTCGCCAGCAGCACATCGACGGCGACCGCAATTTTCGAGCCGCGGACGAGCTGCGCTTCTTCTATCTCTTCTTTGCGCGTCAGGACATGAATATTCACGAACGGCCGCCTTTATGAGAACGTAACATTTCGCCTTCTTTCATCAACGTCTTAACGGTCCGGCCGAAGGAGGCAAAGCGCGGATCCGAGGTCTGGCCATTTTGATAGCGATAATAAATCTGCTGGGCGATAACGGCCAGCTTAAAGTAGGCAAAAACAAAATAGTAGTGCACCCCCGCCAGATCTCTGCCGCTGTGTAAACTGTACTGATGCATAAATTCGTCCCGGGTATAAAAACCGGGAAGCGTGGTCACCGGCGTGCCGCCAAGCGCATGCTTGACCTCATCCGGATCCTCCGCTTCGATCCAGTAGCTCAGCGCCACTCCAAGATCAGCAAGCGGGTCACCTACCGTGGCCATTTCCCAGTCAAACAACCCTTTCATCTGCCGTAAATCATTTGTAAACATCGCATTATTTAATTTGTAATCGTAATGAATGACGGTCGTTTCTTTTGAATCAGGGAGATGGGTCTGCAGCCATTTCATCAGCTGATCGGCAGCAGGTATATCATCAGTGGCTGCCCGCTGATAGCGGGAGATCCAGCCTTCCACCTGCCTTTTTAAAAAACCGTCCGGCCGGGTTATATTCATCAGCCCGGTTTGGGTATAATCTATCCGATGCAGATCCGCCAGGCGTTCTGCCATCTGCGTGGAAATATGCCGGCATAAGTCAGGGTCTGGCTCTATCTGTTCCGGAAACTGAGTGTCTAGAACTACACCGTGCTTGCGCTCCATAATAAAAAACGGGGCGCCAATGATGGACGTATCTTCTGTATATATAAGAGGATCCGGGGCGGCATCAAAAAACGGCTTAATTTCTTTTAAAAACGTAAATTCACGTTCCATATTGTGTGCTTTAGGTGCGACAGGCCCAAGCGGCGGCCGGCGCAGTACGGCTTCCCAGCCGTCTATGGACAGCGCATAGGTTAAATTGGAATGGCCTTCGGCAAACTGGGTGACATGCAGCGTGCCGGTCGGAAGATCTTCCATATGGGTACGCAGAAAGGTTTCCAGACGGTCTTTGTTTAGCTCTTCTCCTGATCGAACGGGAATTGTTGTCATATCCTGCCTCCTAAGAAGGGTACGTGTACCAGCCTTGGCCGGTTTTTCGTCCGAGGTGTCCCTGTTTAACTTTTTCTTCGATACAGGCGGCCGGCTTATCTTCGGGATCACCGGTTTCCCGGAAGCGCTGCTGCTGCACGAAGTAGCCCACATCAATCCCGGATAGATCCATCAGCTCGAATGGGCCGATCGGGTGGCGGAGTGCTTTTTTAACAATCGTATCAATGTCTTTGTAATCCGCAATGCCTTCTTCATAAAGATGAACAGCTTCTTTCTGCAGGGCGCCGAGAATGCGGTTGGCCACAAAGCCGGATATTTCTTTTCGAAGCAGTACCGCGGTCCGGTTCATCCGGCGGCTGACGGTTATGGCCGCCTGCGCCGTTTCTTCAGATGTGGCATCACTCATCACTACTTCCACACAGTCCATAACAAGCGGAGGGTAAAAAAAGTGCATATTCACCATACGGTCCGGCCGGTTTGTAGAAAGAAGACTATTGACAATCGTGGAGCTGTTTGTCGCCAGTACCGCATGTTCCGGGGCCCATTCGTCAAGCCGGCTGAATACCTCCTGCTTTACATCAAGCTTTTCTACGACCGCTTCAATCACAAAATCTGCCTGCTTTGCGGCCTCCTGCAGGTCTTCCGTGAAAGACAGCCGTTCGAATGCTTCCTTCTTCTTCTGTTCAGAGATTTTCTGTTTCCGGACCCAGCCATTCATCAGCTGTTCCAGCGTCGCGTCGGCTTTTTCCAGGTTATTTTTTTCGATATCGCAGAGGATGGTCCGATACCCTCCAAGTGCTCCTAACATAGCTATCTGATGTCCCATCTGGCCGGCCCCAACGACAGTGATCGTGTTTATTTCATTCATGCTTTCTCACCCTTTCTGGTTAACGTACGTGCGAACCGCCGTCTACAATGAGAACATCCCCTGTGACATAGTCAGACGCTTTGGAAGCGAGAAACAAAACCACTCCTTTTAATTCATCCGGTCCGCCAAATCGTCCGAGCGGGGTATTGGCCAGTATCGCTTCTCCTCCGTGCTCCATAATAACTTTGGACATTTTTGTCGGGAAGAAGCCTGGAGCGACTGCATTGACATGGACGTTGTGCTGCCCCCATTTGGAAGCCAGATCTTTTGTGAACGTAATAATGGCACCTTTGCTCGTATTGTAGCCGATCGTATCCATGACTTCAGGTGCGGAGCTTTTCAGTCCGGCGACCGAGGTAATGTTGATGATTTTCCCGGCCTGCTGCTCAATCATGACACGTCCGGCCGCCTGGCTCATTAAAAAGGTCCCGGTAACATTCACATTTAAAACTTTCTGCCAGGCCTCCAGCGGCATGTCAGCGGCCGGTGCCCCCCAGGTAGCTCCACTGTTATTCACGAGAATATCAATCGTTCCAAATCGCTTTTTTGTTTCGCTTATTACGTGTTCCACCTGGTCCTGGTTGGTTACATCGCAGGCGAAGGCGGCGGTCTGTATGCCCTTTTTTTCGAGGAGGGCAGCCGTTTCTTCACAGGTTTCGAGTTTGCGGGAACAAAGCACAATATTGGCCCCGGCCTCCGCCAGCCCTTCGGCAATCTGATAACCGAGTCCTCTTCCTCCTCCGGTCACTACAGCCGTTTTTCCCTGCAGTGAAAATAACTCCTGTACGTTCATTTGTTATCCTCCTTCGGCGTGTGTTTTTTCAGTTCAAGACGGGCAATCTGGGCCCGGTGTACTTCGTCGGGTCCGTCGGCAAGGCGAAGCGTTCGCGCATTTGCCCACTGTGCGGCCAGCGGAAAGTCGTCCGATACGCCGGCTCCCCCAAATGCCTGGATAGCCCGGTCAATCACGCGGAGTGCCATGGAAGGTGCTACCACTTTAATCATGGCAATATCTGTTTTTGCCTCTTTATTGCCAACCGTATCCATCATGTAGGCTGCGCGCATCGTCAGCAGCCGGGCCTGTTCGATCTCTATGCGGGAGTCGGCAATCCATTCGGCCACCACCCCCTGCTGAGACAGCTTTTTGCCGAATGTTTCCCGCTCTTGGACACGGCGGCACATGTACTCAAGCGACCGTTCGGCTGCCCCGATCAGGCGCATGCAGTGATGAATACGGCCTGGACCAAGTCTGCCCTGGGCAATGGCAAATCCTTTACCTTCGCCCCAAATCATATTTTCCTCCGGCACCTGGACATTGCTGAACGTAATTTCTGCATGTCCGTGCGGAGCATGATCATACCCAAACACAGACAGGGTCCGCTCTATCGTAATACCGGGGGTATCCAACGGAACGAGAATCATCGACTGCTGTTCATAGCGCGGGGCTTCGGGGTCGGTTTTCCCCATGAATACGGCAATTTTACAGCGGGGATCTCCGGCGCCGGAGGACCACCATTTTGTGCCATTGAGCACATAGCTTCCATCCTTTTTTGTAATGCGTGCCTGAATATTAACCGCGTCTGAGGAGGCGGTATCCGGTTCTGTCATCGTAAAACAAGAGCGTATCTCGCCTTGCAGCAGCGGTACGAGCCACTGCTGTTTCTGCTCTTCGCTGCCGTATTTAGAGAGCACTTCCATATTTCCTGTATCCGGAGCGCTGCAGTTGAATACTTCCGGGCCGATTAACGAACGGCCCATGATTTCACAGAGCGGCGCGTATTCCAGATTGGTAAGCCCGGCCCCATGCTCGCGGTCAGGTAGAAATAAATTCCATAATCCGGCTTGTTTCGCTTTTTCTTTAATTCTTCCATTACAGGAGGGACTGCGCTCCAGCGCGTATCCATTGCATTCAGCTGCTTCTCATACACGGATTCATTGGGATATACATGCTCCTCCATAAACGCTGTGAGCTGCTCCTGGAGCTTACGTACATTTGGTGAATAAGAAAAATCCATCTGCTTCCTCCTCTTGTATACTAACCGGTTGGTATGTTGACAGTATAGCAAAATATGTAAGCGTATACAAAATATTTTTTAAGTAACGTTCCCGCTTGACAATATACTCCATGGGGTATATTATAACGATTAGTAATTCACTTTAAGGAGGAACAAAATGATGTTTCATTATACTGTTGAATCGACCAAAACCGTAGAGGATGCCGCAGCTTCACTGGAGAAGCATCTTCAGACTGCAGGATTCGGCGTGCTGTGGGATTTTGACCTGCAGGCTAAGCTGATCGAAAAAGGACTTGAATTTCCGGAGCCTTATCGTATTTTGGAAGTATGTAATCCAAAAGAGGCGGAAAAGGTCTTACGCCGCCATAAAGCGGCCGGGAATTTTCTGCCCTGTAAAATTACAGTATACGAAGACAATGGAGTGACTCATATTGGAATGCCCCGCCCGACCGTACTAATCGGATTTATAGAGGATCCGGAATTAAAAAGTATTGCCGAAGACGTAGAACAGCGTATGCAGCAAAGCATTGATAACTCTAAATAAGAAAGGCTGACAAAACGAATGACAGAGAAACAAACGATTAGACAAACTACCCCGAATGAGGTGGAAGCTTCCGCGGATGCCCGGATAATTGATGTGAGAGAACCAAATGAAACGGCAGCCGGGCATATTCCCGGAGCCGACCTGATTCCGCTGGGTGAGCTGTTAACAAGACTGAATGAATTAAATAGAGATACCGAGTATACGATGGTCTGCCGTTCCGGAAGCCGAAGCGGTCTCGCCGCTGAATGGCTTCAGGAACGCGGCTACCGTGTGAAAAATATGCAGGGCGGTATGCTTGAATGGAGCGGAAAAACGAAGTAAGACGCAAAAAAAGGAACAGCCTGGTCTAAACAGGCTGTTCCTTCTGCGTTAATTTTTCTCTTTTTTCGGTACGGCTTTTTCGACAAAATGGTCGGAGAGGTCACGCAGCCTGCTGCGCAGGTCTTCGCCTTCCATCATTCTGCCGTGTCCTGTCAAGGCTATTTCCGGATCAAGTCCGGCCAGCTTTTTCACGGAAGCCTCTGCGTCGCTCCAGTTTTCTGTTAAATATTTAGGAGGACCGCTGAGCTCCGGTTCCTGAGCCATTACTTTGTACAGGGACTCCTGCTTTACCGTAACAAACGCATCGCCGGCCAGCAGCATACGTCTTTTTCCCTGAATAAGGAAACGTGCCCTTTCGTGTGCCCCGGGTATGATGCCAGGTCCATTCCGGGAAAAACGGGATGCTGCCGTCTTCCGGCAGCGCCTGAATATGCTCGCTGATGTCTACGGCTTCCGGGAGAAGGCCGGCGACATTTTCGCTACGAGTCCTTTGTCAGCGCCTGGATCGGCTTTAGGATAATCTTCCTTTCCGGTCAAATGCGGCAGTTCAGATGAATGAGCATACACCGGAATATCTTCCGACCACTCTTTGATCAACTTCTGCAGGTTTCCTACATGATCGAAATGACCGTGCGTCAAAATAATAGCTTTTGGTCCCAATATTGGAACCAAAGCGTTGGTTCATCGCATGTTTAACACGCTCAGCGTACCGGGCATCCGGTATCCACGATAATCCAATCTTTGTCCTTAGCTGGATCACCAAGCATATACATATTGGCAATCTGAGTGGTGTACATATAAACATCAGATGTTACCGCAAACCCTGTATTTGATATCTCCGACGTAATCGGCATATAATTATTTTTCATAAGAAAAGAAACCTCCTTTAAAAGTATGGTTACTTATCCTATTTACCTCTTTGCCTGATATTAAACGTACATTTTTCTTTTAACCTGCGTTAAACCAGCTTGCGGTCGTTTTGCAGCATGAGATAATTTGTAAGATCTTCCGGAGCCAGTGCCGGGCTGAACCAGAATCCCTGAATAGTAGAAGGATAGGTTTTCGTTAGAAAATGAATTTGTTCTTCCGTTTCAGCTCCTTCCGCTACCAGTTCGATATCCAATTTCATGCAAAGCTTATGCACCGAAGCAAATAAAGCGGCATCAAATGGGGCAAAGGGGAGGTTTTTCACAAAAGCCCGGTCCAATTTAAGCGTATTAATAGGAATTTCTTTTAAGTAAAGAAGATTTGATGTCCCGGTTCCAAAGTCATCTAATGCCAGTCGTATATCTCTTTTGCAAAGCTCTTTGGCAAAATCCATCGTTGTTTTTAAATGATCACTCAGCATTTCTTCCGTGATTTCAAGCTGCAGCGGTGTGCGCTGCAGGTCCACGTGTTTTAGAATGGCATCGAGTCGTGAGAAAAAGGTTTTATTTTTCATTTGGGTTTTCGCTACATTTACAGATAATAAAAGCGGAATATTTCTTTCGGCATTCCACTCTTTCATCTGCTTCAAGGCCGATTCGAGCACCATCATTCCAAGCTCATCCATTAAACGCAGTTCCTCAATCATAGGAAGAAACTTGCCCGGGGCCAACAGCCCTCTTTCCGGATGCTGCCACCTTACCAGGGCCTCCACTCCTTTTACTGTTTGATCAAGCCCACTGACAATAGGCTGGTAATGAACAACAAATTCTTGATTCGTAAATGCCCGGCGAATATCATTTTCATGAAGAACGTATTCTTTGTAATAGGCTTTGTTTTCTACTTCGGTATAGTACCGGTAGCTGTTTTTTCCTTGTTTTTTTGCTTCATACATAGCTATGTCCGCTGATTGCAGCAATTGTTCATAGGAAGTTCCGTCTTGCGGATATTCGCTTATGCCGATACTGCCGGAAATGAATACACGATGATTATCTATTAAAAATGGCTTTTCTAGTTCCTGAAGAAGAACTTCACAGGAAAACTCAGTAAACGAGGGAACGATAATAACAAATTCGTCTCCTCCCATTCGTATAACAGTCACTCCGTCTGGAGCACATTCTTTCATACGTCGGCTCGTCTCCATTAGTACTTCATCCCCGGCTTGATGACCGAATGTATCATTCACTTTTTTAAAATGATCCAGATCGACAAATAAAAGTGAAAACCTCTGCTTTTGGTGTGTCTGATTATCTAATTCTTTTAATAAATAAGAGCGGTTGTAAAGATTAGTGACCGGATCCCGGTAGGCCAGATCATACATTTCCTGGTGTGAACTGCGAAGGGAATGTATTAAGCTGTTAGCTGATTTCTGCAGTACTGTTATTTCATCATTTCCGTCAACTGTTACCGTGTCTTCGAATACACCCTTCTGCTCAATGGTATTCAAATTTCCGGAAAGAAAAGCAATTCTTTTTAAAATGGCACGATTTAATAAAAAAATTAATAATACAGTTAAAAGAATCATGCCGATAGTAAAGGAAACCAACAACCAATTTATTGTTTTTGCCCCTTGATTATATATAGTACGAGGCTGTTTGAATGTAAACAAAGCGGTCTCGTTTGTATTAGCATACGATACGCGGTACTTGCTTTGAATCAGATTATTTTCCAAAATTGTTACGTTTCTGTTGTTTTCAGTAGAGCTCTCATCCGCAGCTGCTTGAAACTGTAAAGGTACCTGCATGGATTCGGCGAGCATTTCAATGTAACGGTCATTGATTTCTCTTCCCATAATCATTGTGCCGTTAGAACCGTCGTTGGTACTTGTTGTCTGAATAGGAAGGGCAGATACCATATACGATTTATCTCCGTACTGGTACAGGCTGGTTTCCCCTATAATCAAACGGCTGAACATCTCTAATACATCTTTTTCTGTTACAGCAAGTGCTTCAAATCCATTTTCTGGTTCTTCGGGCTCGTTTTGACTTTGGCTGAATAGAACTTTTTCGTCTTCATCTACTATCATCATAAACGATAGCTTTCCATTGTCGAGAGACTCTCCCCCCAGATTGCTCGCTATGTAGGATTCATCCCGGCCTCCGCTTTCTACAAATGCGTAAGTGTCATCCCAGGAAGACCAATCAAGGTTGAAATTCAACAGCTGCTCCTGTTCGTTTATAAGAAGCTCTGTCAGCCGATTCAGGCTTTGTTCGGCCGCCTGTTCTTCAATCGAACGAAATTGCTGCAGCAGCATAGGATAAAAAATCCCAACCAGCAGACAAAAGAGTAAAAATCCGCTCCCGGCTACAATCCATATTAGTTTTTTCTTTATGCCCATTTTTATACTCCTCCCTCTTTAAAAAGGAGCCGACTTCCTTCTGTCATTTCTGGAAACAGGATGGGGGTTAAATCAGTCTGTCGGTTATTTTAAAACAACAGCTTGTCCATTTTTTGAATTAACGTCTCGATTTCCGGCTTGCTTACCTGCTCGTCCGCCCCGACTTTTACACCTTTATGGTAAAGATCATCTGTAATGAGAGAAGAAAACAAGATAACAGGTATATCTTTTGTTTTTGCGAGCTCTTTGATTTTTTTCGTTAAATGGTGGCCGTCCATTTTAGGCATCTCTATGTCGGATATGACAATATCCGGTATTTTCTCTACGGCCAAAAGCTGGTTCCATGCGTCTTCGCCGTTGGTGCTTTTAGCAATCTGTTCGTAGCCGGCACGCTCGAGGGTGTCGAAAATAAGCTGCTGCAGAATCGGCGAATCTTCCGCTACGAGCACACGCTTGGCTGCTCTCTCAGGGCGCAGCCCCCGTACAATAGTCTGCGGCTGGATGCCGGCTTTGGGATTAATATCGCTGATCATTTTTTCATAGTCCAGCAGAAGCGTCATGCCTTCTTCCCGTTTAATCACACCGATAGTATGTGAATGATCACCTTGAATCAGCTGTTCGGGTTCTTCGATCTGTTTCCAGGAAATCCGGTGGATCCGGGAAACAGATTCCACGTGGAAGGCAACTTTCATTTGATTGAGTTCACAAATAATAAACTTATCCGTGCCGGCTGTTTCGTGGGTGTAGCCCAGTACTTTAGCTGTGTTGACCACAGGCATGATTTCGTTTCGAAGACGGATAATCCCCTCTACATGGGGATGGGCATTCGGTGTTTTTGTGACCGGCAGCGGCTGAATGATTTCCCTTACTTTTAAGACGTTAATACCATACGTTTCTTCTCCAATAGAAAACATGACAATTTCTAGTTCATTTGTTCCACTTTCAAGCAATATATCTTCTTTTTCACGTGATATCATTCGGTTTCCTCCTCTATTTTCTAAAAAAATAGGACTTTTGTTTTATTTTATCCTATTTTGAAAATAGTACAAGAAGAATTTTAGACAAAAAAAACAAACCGGCCAGTAAAGGTCAGTTTGTTTTAATGTCAGTTTAATTATCAAGATTAATCGTAACGTCCGCATCATCGCGAAGTTCCGTTACCAGTTCCTGAACCCGTTCGTTTTCCTTCTGGGAACGGACCTCTTCTTCTACCTGGTCCCGTTCAGGCGTCTGTGCTTCCGGAGCATCTTCGCCGGCCTGTTCGGCCACGGCCGCCTGCTGTTCTTCCATCGCTACTATTTGTTCATCAATCTCGTCTTCGCTTACTTCAATATCCTGGGATTCTTCTTCTATCAGCTGTTCGACACGAAGCGACTCTTCAATTTGTGCACGGAAGTCGTCTTCTGTGAAGCCCTGCTCTTCCAATGCAGCCTGATAGTCTTCGTCGTTTTCAAACTGATCTTTCTGCTGGTTTAAAATCTCATCTACTTCATCTGCATCTGCTTCGTAGTCCCGGTTTTCCGCTTCCTGTACGAGTAGACGCTGTCCGACAAGCTGCTCTGCTGTTGACGCTTTGAGCTCCGCTTCCATTTCGCCGTTTTCATCCTGCTCTTCGAGATTCATTCCCTGCATGGAAAACATGGACAAGGTTGTTGTATATGCCGATTCAAATTCATCTTTTGTAATTTCTTCGCCGTTCACTTCAGCCACCACGTCGGGCACATCGTCAAGATTCACTTCCGGTGCCTGGGGCTGTTCCTGTTCCGCTTCCTGCCCTTCGGATTCTGCGCTTTCTTCCTGCTGCTGTTCCTCATCCGATCCTGCCTCTTCTTCAGATTCTCCTCCACATGCTGCAATAACGGAAAGAGAAATTGCCATACTGGCTGTTAATAACCATTTTTTACTCAAAGAAAAGCTCCTTTCATATCTATACTGTTCCGTATTGTATCATACTTCCCGGGTGGAAAGATAACGGAACGCCTGCTCTCACCTGCGTTTTCAGTGATTTTTCATCTTATTTTTAATACGAAGCCACGGCCGTTCCTCTTCCCAGCTAATAGAAGCCTGAACGTCAAAGGCTTCCGAAATAAGATCGTTGGACAAGACTTCTTTTTTAAACCCGTGATCGAGCATCTGCCCATTTTTTAACAGGGCCATGTTCACGATGGCCGGAGGCAGTTCTTCTATATGGTGGGTTACATACAAAAGCGTTGGGGCTCCCGGTTCACTAAGCGCGCGTTCAAGAAGAGAAAGCAGCTCTTCTCTTCCTTTCACATCCAGACCGGTACACGGTTCATCCAGAATTAACAGCCTCGGCCGGATAACCCAGGCTCTGGCCAGCATCACGCGCCGTTTTTCTCCCTGAGAGAGCCGGCTGTATGGCTTTTTGGCATAGGTTCCTACCTGAAACAGCTCCAGGCATTCTCGTGCATAGTCGGTCACCTCATCCGCCGGTTCTTCGTACAAACCCACAGAGGCAAAATAGCCGCTGATTACCACCTCGAGTGCCGTATCGCTGCTTCGGGTCCGGTAGCGGTCATCAAGTGCATCGCTCACCCATCCAATTTCGCGTCGCAGCGTCTGCATCGAAACACGGCCATGCTGGCCCATCCAGCTGTGCACGGTCCCTTCTGTCGGCCAGACGTAGCCTGTTAACAGCTGTAGAATTGTTGTTTTTCCGGATCCGTTTAAACCTAGCAGTCCGGTATGTATGCCGTCCTCTAAAGTTAAGCTGATATTTTGCAGTCTGGACTGCCCCCCGGTCCGTACGCTGACATTCTGCAATTCAAATAATGGTTCCGGCACGATGTTTCCCCCTTTTTGTATCAGTATACCAAAAAAAGAACCCGGCGCCTGCCGGGTCTCTGTGTTATTCATTTGACGTTTTGTAGATGCTCCAGCCCAGCCGCTCAAAATACTCGTCGATGACGGAGTCATTCGGTTTGGCATTCGGCTTGTTGAGTGCCCTGGTCAGGCTGTAGTGATATTCGGACACGGTGTTCAACATGTCTGCCTCCGGCATGAGAATATTTCCATTATCAAGCTCGTAAAATCGGAGCTGTTCAATCAATGAGGCTCCAAAGTGCACGTCAAAGAACAGTTCACGGCCCCGGCTGCTTCCCGTTTTGGAAAACCAGTCCCTGCTTACTTCTTCTGTACCCCGCTCTTCACAAAAATGAATGGATACGTTCAGGTTTTCTTTGAGCGTATATGCCTGGTGAAATTCATCATACAGCCAGTCTTCACTGTTCCCATTATGGACAATCAATGTTTTAAAATCTTCGTAATTCAAAAAAACAGCCCCTTTTTTCTGATTTTTACTGAATGGGTACTGCATTCCCTTACCTGCATCTCTTTAAACGGCACTGCTGTTCCAATTAGTAAAATCGGGCTTCTCATCGAGAGACTGTTCGTCTATAATAGACTCTTATCTATAAATATATATTTTCTCGTATAACTGCGGAAATATGGTCCGCGCGTTTCTACCAGGCTGCCTTAACGGCCTGACTACGAGTGCAGCGGCGGCTTTTTTGTATGCGGTCAGCCTGTCACTCGATACGTTCGGGCGGCGGGCTTTTTTTATTTAAAAAATAACAGTCAAAGAAAAAAGGAGTGGAACAATGGAACGATTAAAACAGGCAATTGTCGAGCGTGGGAGTGTCCTCTCAAAGAAAGTTCTTAAAGTGGATACCTTTCTTAACCACCAGATTGATACCGGGCTGATGGCTGCGGTAGGAGAAGAGTTTGCCCGTATTTTTCAGCAGGAAGGAATTACGAAGGTCCTCACGATAGAATCATCAGGAATTGCGCCAAGCTTTATGGCAGCCTCGAAGCTCGAGGTGCCCCTTGTATTTGCAAGGAAGCGGAAGTCTTTAACGATGGATGAGCATGTGTATGCGAGCCGCGTCTATTCGTTTACTAAGCAGACAGAATCGGAAATTGCCGTTTCCAAAGATTTTCTCGTGCCCGGAGACCGGGTGCTGATTCTGGATGATTTTCTCGCGAACGGCCAGGCGGCGAAAGGATTAATTGAAATTGTTGAAAAAGCGGAGGCGGTTGTCGCCGGTGTTGGCATTGTGATTGAGAAATCTTTTCAGCCCGGGCGGGAGCAGCTCATTAACAGCGGCTACCGGGTCGAGTCTCTCGCAAGAGTGGCCTCGCTCGAGAACGGCCGCGTCACCTTTGTGGAATCAGAGGCCCCTATTAAATAAGAGAAGAAGGTGAAGCAGTCCATGAACGATCAGTCGGTTCATTATCCATGGTTTAAGCGGCAGGATCTTGATGCATTTTTTGCTTTGTTTCAAAATAACCTTGCCAACTTTGTTGTGATTACCGTAACGATGCTTGGTATGGGATTTCCTGCATCTATTGTATTTGGGAAAGTGATTCCCGGAACGGCCGTAGCCGTCATGGCAGGAAATCTGTACTACTCGTTTATGGCTTCCCGGCTGGCCAAAAAAGAAAACCGAAGCGATGTAACGGCGCTCTCTTATGGAATTAGTACGCCGGTTATGTTTGTTTTTTTATTCGGCGTGCTTGCGCCGGCTCTTGCGTTAACGAATGATCCGGATCTTGCCTGGAAAATTGCCGTAGCAGCCGCTTTTATCAGCGGGCTGATTGAAGCGATGGTCAGTTTAACCGGTAACTGGATCCGGGACCACCTTCCCCGCCCAGCGCTGCTTGGTGCACTGGCAGGTGTTGCTTTTTCGTTTATTGCCGGTGAAATGCTGTTTCATACGTTTGCCATCCCTATAGTAGGACTTGTCGCACTGGCGATTATCCTGGTCGGATTTGTAGGAAAAGTTGTCTTTCCTTTTCGAATGCCGGCATCATTACTCGCTGTCGTGGTTGGAACTATTCTGGCATTCGCGTTGGGTCATCAAAGTCCGGGAGAGGTATCCGAAGGGTTATCCAATGTAGGCTTCTATCCGATTCTTCCCAGTCTGGCCGCGTTTGACGGGATGACGCTTTTGTTTGGTACAGCAGTCGGTCTGCTTGGTGTGCTGCTGCCTATCACGATTTATAATGCGATTGAAACGATGAATAACGTAGAGGCGATGGCCGCTGTAGGAGACTCTTACGATGTGCGTGAATGCCAGGCTGTTGACGGCACAGGTACTATGCTTGGTGCTGTTTTCGGCGGACTGTTTCCTACTACTGTCTACATAGCAACGATTGGTTCTAAAGAAATGGGAGCCGGACGCGGCTATAGTATTTTAAACGCCTTCGTTATACTGGCGGCGGCTGTGACCGGCATGATTGCCGCACTGTCTGCTTTAATTCCGCTCGCCGCTATTGCACCGGTGCTGGTATTTGTCGGTATGTCCATGGTGGCGGCGGCTTTTTCCACCACCTCCAGCAGATATTTTCCGGCTGTGGCACTGGCTATGCTGCCATACCTGGCCAATTACACGATGACGCGCTTTAATAACCCGGCAGGTGACGTGGTGGCTGATATTTCGGAGGGAATTGTTCCTCTCGGCCAGGGCGCCCTTTTCACCGCGATTCTGCTCGGGGCAGTGACCGTTTCTATTATTGACCGGGAATGGCGCCGTGCCGTTATATTTACGTTAACTGCGGCCGTCTTTTCTTTTGCCGGATTCATGCATGCTCCTGCCCTTGCCTGGAATGCTGCACCTGATTTCACGGCAGGTTATCTTGCGGTTGCTGTGTTCTTCGGCTTCTGCGCCTGGCAGCACAGGCATCAGGCTCAATTCGAACAACCAGATAAACAAGAACGTCAGGTTTCATAGAAAACCGGGTCCCTTTATAAAAAGGGCCCGGTTTTTTTTCGGCTTCTGTTTGAGTCTGCAGCCGCAGGGGTACTTGGCTATTATATCCAACCAACAACAAGGAGGCAGAAATATATGGAATTTAAAGAAAAACAGCAGGACGGCCAGCCCGTGCAGCAGCAGAACAGACAACCTGGAGAAGTAGAACCAATGGATCCGAAACCGGTACATGATAACCCTGAGTATAAAGGGTCTGATAAACTAAAAGATAAAACGGCGCTCATTACCGGAGGCGACAGCGGTATTGGAAAAGCCGCAGCCATTGCCTACGCTAAAGAAGGAGCGGATGTGGCGATTGTCTATCTGGACGAACACGAAGATGCCGAACAAACCAAAAAGGAAATTGAAAATTATGGGCGCCGCTGTCTGCTGCTGCCCGGGGATGGCGGAGACGACCAGTTTGCCAAAAAAGCAGTGGAAAATACGATTAAAGAGTTTGGCCAGCTTGATGTATTAATAAATAACGCAGCGGAACAGCACCCGCAGGAAAAAATTGAGGATATTTCTAAAGATCAGCTGGAAAAAACGTTTCGCACTAACGTATTTTCCATGTTTTATTTCATTCAGGCAGCGCTCCCTCATTTAAAAGAAGGGGCCGCGATTATTAATACTACGTCTGTGACAGCATACGACGGATCAGCCGGCTTAATTGACTACTCTGCTACAAATGGAGCGGTCACTACTCTCATACGCTCTCTTTCTACATCACTTGCCTCTAAAGGGATCCGCGTAAATGGAGTAGCACCGGGCCCTATCTGGACACCACTTATCCCATCCACCTTTGGAGAGGATAAGGTCGAGAGCTTTGGAACGAATACGCCGATGGGACGTCCGGGACAGCCGGCTGAACTGGCACCGGCATTCGTCCTGCTCGGCTCTCAGGACTCCAGCTATATGACCGGCCAGGTCATTCACGTTAACGGCGGACGATTTGTTACCACTTAAAAAAAAAGAGATACCCTGTCTGTTTTAAATAACAGCGGGGTATCTTTTTTTTATTGGCTGTACCGCCAGAATACAGCGTTTCCGAAACGACCGGACCGCTTTTTTGGAATGGCAGTATGCTATGATTCGTTCTGTATCGTTTTTGTATATGGTAATGGTCCGCTGCGTGATCCCGCTTTTGCTTTCGTACACGAGCTGAAGCGGTGCCTGCTCCTCCATTGCCCTTTCAAGTATGCCTTCCATTTTCCCCGCTCCTTTCTTATATAACTAAATTATATAAGAACAAACGTTCGATGTAAAGCAAACTGCTTTGTTGATTACGTCTGTGATAACAGATTGGTTAGTTCATAGACCACAAGCTTCTGATAGTCAAAATCCTCCCCATACCGAGCCTGTATCCCTTCATAGGCTTTTGTTCGCTCGGCTGCATATTCGCTGTCCGAATCTTTTAATTGAAGCGATTTAAAGTAAGCCATTGGCTCCTGAATAAATGCAGGTCTTGGTCCCCAGGTAAAATGAACATCTCCGGAAGTGTTGGAAATAATCACTTTAGGCACAGATTTTCCGCCCAGTGTTCGAAAAACATCGATAAAAGACGGATGGTTTTCCTGCACAAACACCTCAACCGGTACGGTTGCCTGATTCATCACTTCTATAATAACCGGAAAGTTACGATGCACATCACCACACCAGTCTGAGGCGATGATAGAACAGTGCAGGTCAGACCTGGTACGCATAAAACTAAGCACTTCCTGTGAATGGTCCACCCAGGTAAATCCTTCCTGCCATTCATTCAATTTTTCCTGATATTCCGGTTTCATTTGTGATACAAAAGCATCCACCGTGATTCCTTTTCCGACCATATCTGCAATGTTCTGATTCGTAGGCATATGAGATTGTCCTCCTATAGTATTAAATCGATAATTGGTGTAAATACTGCAGGCTTTCTTTTACGCTTTCAATAGGTTCCCCGCGTGATTCATCCTGTTCCACGATCTGCCAGGCGACCTCCTGCTGTTTGGCTTGTTTCACAATCGCTTCTATATCCATGCGTCCCGTTCCAAGCTCTGCAAAAAATCTTTCTTCGTCCCGGGTCATATCTTTAAGGTGCACAAGCTGCATCCGGTTCTTGCAGCGATCCATCCAGACCAGCGGATCTCCTCCTGCTTTCTGTACCCAGTATGTATCCAGTTCAATCATAACCAGCTTCGGATCTGTATTTTCCATAATGACAGAAAGCGGAAGTTCACCTTCCAATGCCATCAGTTCAAAATCATGGTTGTGATATGAGAAGGTAATTCCTTCTTTTTTGGATATTTCACCTATCCGGTTTAACGAGGCTGCTAATTCTTTATACTGCTGAATGCTCCGGCGCTTCTCCGGTTCCAAATAAGGGCAGACGATATGTCTGCAGCCAAGCGCATGAGCAAAATCAATATGATAGGATAAATTTGTTTCGAGTTCTTCCAGAGAGACATGCATCGAGGCTGTTTCCAGGTGAATTTGTTTTAAAAACACATGAAGTGTTTCTGCAGACATTCCTCCTGTATTCCCAGCCAGTTCAATTCCTCTATATCCCATTCTAGAGACTTGATGAAGGGTTCCTTCAAAATCTTCTTCCAGTTCGTTTCGCAGCGTATACAGCTGCAGTGCAGTATTTGTCATTATACTCCCTCTTTTCTTTCTTTTATGTACGCTGGGTATAGTTTACCATTTTTGATTGTTTTATCGAGATTTATGTTATAAAAATAATATAGTACGTGAAATTATTAAGCTGTGTTTCTGTTTAAACCTATATAGTGAATTCATATCTCAGGACCCCGGCAACGGGAATTAATTCCTGCCCCCTGCTCTCTACAGTATAATCTGCCATTTCTATTCCCTCTTTTTCCTTCAAAATATGCTACACTTGTGGGTATACATATTGCCCCTGCCGGAAGGAGAGGATTCAGCATGAGTTACCCCGTGCTTCATCTGCAGAAAGTAAAAGGCTCTGAATTAAAGGAAGTCCAGGCCCACAATCAACGAGAGAAAGATGAAATTCCAGGTGATGGAATTGACCGCCGCCGGACGATACTTAATGTAGATTTAGTGAATGAGCAGCCTTTTGATTACAAAAAAGTGATTAATAAAACAATCGATCAGCGTTATACCGGACAAAAAACGATCAGTAAAGATGCAATTAAACTGTGTAACTTTACGGTCATTAATGATGCTTCTTTTTTTGACAGCCTTTCTCCTGAAGAGGAAAAACGCTTTTTTGATACGTCCCTGCTGTTTTTTCAAGAACGGTACGGTCAAAAAAACATAATGTATGCAGTGGTCCATAAGGATGAGAGTGCTCCTCATATACATATCGGTTTTATTCCTTTTACAGAAGATGACCAGCTTTCCGCCAAGGATTTCTTCGGTCAGAACAAAGATTTATATATGCTTCAGTCGGATTTTCATACTTTTTTAAAGCAGCACAATTTTGACCTGGACCGTCCTGATCCTAAAATAGAGGATCTTCATTTGGAAGTGTACGAGCGGGATCTGTTGATTCTGCGTGAAGAAGTTAACCGGATGGAGCAGCGCTTAAACGAAGGCGGGGCTTTTCTCGGAGAGTTCGAAAAATTAACGGGCGGCGTTAAAGAAAAAAGTTCTATTCAGCTCTCTGAAGGCTTTAAGACAAAGTCAGTTATGGAAATACCTAAAGAGGACTACAAAGAGCTTTACACGCTGGCGCTTCAATCCTTTACCAGGCGCAGGGATGCAGCTTCCTACAAGCAAAAATACGAGCACACGCTGGCTGAATTAAACGATGTGCGCAGCAGACTTCGTGAAGTGAAGCAGACAAAAGATCAGGCTCTTGCCTATGGGCGGGTTCTAACCGGTGAATCGGAGCTGCTCCGCGACACCCTGCAGCATTTCAAGCAGATGTTTTCTGATTCCTACGAACACCTTGACTGGGCGATTGGCCATGCGAAGGCTTCTGCCCATTTATCGGGTAAAACCAAAGAAGTACCGATTGATTTTTACGATAGGGAAAATCCTGAGGAACTGGAAGGCGCGAGAGACTTTTTTGAGCAGGGCAAACAGTCTCTCACCCGCCAGGAGAAACTGCAGTTTCAACGCTTATTTCCCGAAGAGGTGGCGCTCGATGACCAGGATTATCCTGAATCATAAAAGAAAGGAAGGCTCTCCGAGTGGAGAGCCTTCCTTCTTTATTTATAACTGCTTTCCATTTGTTTCGATTACTTTTTTATACCAGTCAAACGATTCCTTTTTCGAACGCTTCATTGAACCATTTCCCTCGTTATCACGGTCTACGTGAATCATACCGTAGCGTTTTTTCATCTCACCGGTCGTAAAGGATACAATATCAATAATCCCCCACGGCGTATAGCCCAACAGCTCCACCCCATCGTATTCTACGGCTTTTTCGAGGGCTTCAATATGCGACTTCAAATATTCAATCCGCTGTGTGTCATGAATTGCTCCGTCTTCTTCTATCGTATCAACGGCACCAAAGCCGTTCTCTACAATAAACAAAGGAATCTGGTATCTGTCATATAATCGGTTAAGCGTATATCTCAGGCCGGTTGGATCAATCGCCCATCCCCAGTCGCTCGACTGGATATATGGATTTTCCACTCCGTTTGCCAGACCGCCGTTTACAATGTTTCCTGTTGTGTTATTTGCGGCTCCGCTTTTCACAGTAGTCGACATATAATAGCTGAAGCCTAAATAGTCGACCGTGCCGTTTTTGAGAATCTCTTCATCCCCATCCTCAAATGGAATGTTATACCCTTCTCTTTCAAATTCTTTTAACGCGTACCTCGGATAGGCGCCGCGGATATGAACGTCCGGAAAGAAATAACGCTGTCTCATCGACTCTTCTGCAAGCATTACGTCTTCTGGATTGGAGGAGTATGGATAAATGGGAACATGAGATACCATGGCACCGATCTCGAATGCAGGATTGATCTCTTTTCCTTTCGTTACAGCCAGCGCACTTGCAATAAGTTCGTGGTGTCCCGCCTGGTACATGATCTCTTTCGCATTTTCCTCTTCTTTTACAATAACGCCGGAGTTCGTCCATAGAAATAATGGGTTTTCCACATCCATCTTGTTATTGATTTCATTAAATGTCATCCAGTACGTCACTTTATCCTTATAGCGGTTGAAACATACTTCCGCAAAGCGGACAAAGAAATCGACCACTTTTCTGCTGCGGAATCCACCGTATTCCCGCGCCAGATGGAGCGGCATTTCAAAATGGGATAATGTAATAACGGGTTCAATGCCCTGCTTTATTAATTCATCCAGTACATTATCGTAAAACTGCAGTCCCTCTTCGTTTGGCTCGGTTTCTCATCCGTTTGGAAAATCCGGCTCCAGCCAATCGACGTACGCAGGCATTTCAACCCCATTTCGCCGAATAATGCAATATCCTCTTTGTAATTGCTGTAAAAATCAATCGCTTCGTGGTTCGGATAAAATTTATCCTTTTCCACCGTTTCTGTAATTTCGCGCGCCACCCCGTGGGCTCCCGCTGTCATTACATCCACTACGCTGGGTCCTTTTCCGCTTTGATCCCAGCCTCCTTCAAATTGATGGGCCGCCAGGGCCCCTCCCCATAGAAAATCTTTTGGCATCGTTGACATGTGTATGTCCTCCTTATTTTATAACCGTAAATAATTCCTGATCCAGTGCACTTTTATTTTTATCATTAAAAATAACTTCTTCATAATCGCCGGAATTCGTGATGATGATCGGCGTAATAGTATCCAGCCCTTCTGCTTCAATCGACTGTTTGTCAAATTCAAGCAGCAGATCTCCTTTTTTAAAGGTGCTGCCGTCTTCTATCTTCAGGGTAAACGGCCTGCCCTGCAGGTTTACGGTATCCAATCCCACGTGTATCAGCAGTTCCACCCCGACGTGGGAACGGAGACCAACCGCGTGTTTTGTAGGTGCTGTCATGACAACTGTTCCGTCAAAAGGTGCGTACACTTTGTTCCCTGCAGGCCGGATCGCAAGACCGTTCCCCATAGCGCCGGAGCTGAACACTTCATCCGGCACCTGATCGAGTGGAATAATATCCCCTTCAAATGGCGCACTGATAGTTTCTTCATTAATTTTTGTCTCTTCATTTACTGCTGCTGCCGCCTGATCACGCCCGCCCTGTTCCTTCACCAGCGTGCTGTCTCCTGCTTGTTTGGCAGTATCTTCTCCAAAACCAAGCAGTTGAATCAAAATAATCGGCAGAATAACAGCAATACCGACTCCCAGAAGAATACCCCAGATTGACAGAGGATATTCCGAATCAATACCGTTTACAATCGTAAGCGGTCCGGGAAGACCGGCATAGGCAAAGTAATACGGATTAAAGAAACTTGCTGCAATCGCTCCGACCGCGCCGGAGATACAACCGTATATAAATGGCTTTTTAAAGCGCAGGGTGATGCCGTAAATGGCCGGCTCGGTGATGCCGAATATACCTGTTATTCCTGCAGAAGTTCCTACTTTCTTTATTTCCTGTGACCTTGTTTTAATAATAACACCTAGTACGGCCCCGACCTGTGCCATAACGGCAATAGTCTGGTAAGCCTGGAATGAATCCCGTCCATACTGTTCGAAATTAGCCAGTACCATCGGCGTAATACCCCAGTGAACGCCAAAGATAACGAGTACCTGCCAGAACGCTCCGATAATCGCGCCCGCCAGTGCCGGGGCATATTCCGCAAGAAAGTTGTAGCCGTTGGCAATGCCGTTGGCACCCAGTGTAGTGATCGGCCCAATTAACACAATCGTTAATGGCACCATAACGACGAGGCAGATTAATGGAACAAATAACGGGCGGATGACTTCATTAATCCGCTTATTTAAAAACCGTTCCAAATAAGACAATATCCACACCAGAAATAACGGCGGAAGTACGGATGATGTGTACACCGTTTCCGAGAGCGGCAGACCGGCAAAGGTCGTCTGAGCTCCCTCAGATATCTCAGCGGCCATGCCTGCCCATTCCGGAGTAACGAGCGCAGCGCAGGCAGCCACCGCTATGTACATATTTGTTTTAAAATGTTTGGATGCTGTAATGGCGATGAAAATGGGCAGAAACGTAAATGGAGCCCATGATATAAAGCTGAATACCTGATAGGTGCCTGTATTGGCAAATGAGTCCGAGAATAAATTAATCAGTATCAGCATACCCTGCAGAATACCTGCCGCTGCCAATATGTAAATAAATGGAGCAAATACTGCAGACATCGTAGCGATAACGCGGTTTACAACGGTTCCTTTATTTTCATGCTCACTGTCCGATGTATCGATCTGTACGAGAGAGGCAAATTCGTCATGTACTTCTCCAACATGCTGGCCGATCACGACTTGAAACTGGCCGCTGTTTTCTACGACAGTAATAACTCCGGGCATCGAAGACACAAGCTGTTTCGCATCTGGCTTGGAGCGCTTGAGCACAATTCGGAGCCTGGTCGCACATCTTGTCACGCTGAGGACATTCTCTTCCCCACCTACAGCCTCTAATATATCTTTTGCCAGCTTTGGATAATCCCTTACTTTTTCCGCCACATTCCATCCTCCTTCAACTGTTATGCGTTTACATTTTATATTGTACCGTAACAATTAAATAAATACCATATAAATTTTTAATATATGCATAATTAAATTATGCTGTTTTCAGTTTAATTATGGTAGAATTGGTATACAAAGAAGCTTGAAACTAGACGATAATGAGGAATGTCCATGTTAAAATACCAGCAGATCGCAGCCGATATTGAACAGGAAATAGTAGATAAAGATTTACAGCAGGGAGATAAGCTTCCCGTACTGGATGCTTTTATGGCACAATTTGATGTCAGCAAAAGCACCATTACTAAAGCGTTGGATCTTCTGGAAAAAAAGGGGATTGTGTATCAGGTGCGCGGCAGCGGCATTTTTGTCAGGCGGCATAAGCGCAGAGGCTATATTGGTCTTCTCTCCAATCAAGGGTTCAAAAAAGAGCTGGATGGGTTTCAGATCACTTCTGAAGTACTGGCTCTTGATATCCGCAGACCGACAGCAGAAGCTACCCGTAACCTGGCAGTCGATCCCGCGGAGAGCGTGTATTATGTAAAAAGGGTTCGTTATATAAACGGCCAGACGCTCTGCATCGAAGAGTCCTACTATAATAAATCCGTGGTTTCGTATTTAAACAATGAAATTGTTTCTGAATCCATCTTTAACTATATAAGCGATGCGTTAGGATTGAATATAGGATTTTCAGATTTATATTTTAACGTCGGAAAGATCAATAAAACGAAGCAGAGCTGCTTCGTCTGCCTGATGCTTCTCCCGGCTTATTTATGGAACAGATTTTTCATCTCACCAACGGCCAGCCTTTTGATTTTTCGAAAATCACCTATAACTATGAGCAGTCGCAGTTTTTTATTCAGGCAAATAACTACTTTTTATAAACACATAAAACAAGCCCCTGCATGAGATCTTCTCTGTGCAGGGGCTTGTTTTCTATTCTGCGGTTTCAGACGGCTCCGACTCCTGGCCGTATACATCTACTGTGGTGACGTAATACTCGTTTCCAGCCAGATCCGGCGAACTGTAGCTTTTTCTTTCATGAACCGCAATGCTTTCTATATGCTGGTTCTCTCCCTCTGGATTCTTCTCATACACACGGTATCCGGCTACATCTTCATCGCGAACGGCATGAAACGAAAGCTGACTTCCTGACAGCACCACATTGCCGGGTGCTTCGGGTGGATCCCCGTTTTCTATTTTCTGCATGTCTTCCTCCTGAAGCTCCGTATATACGACCAGGCGTTGATCGTGCGTTCCCTCGGCCTGGTCAAACGTGCCCGTGCACGTAATGAGATTAAGGCTGCGGGTATTGGACGGACCGAAAATTTCTTCAATCGGTGCTTCGGTTCTGTCATAGCTGACGGCACGCTTTACTTCAAACGTCAGCACTTCTCCTTTTTCATCCGTCACTTCAATTTCATCGCCTGCATCCAGCTTATCCAGATCATAAAACACAGCAGGACCGGTGCGGCTGTCAACATGACCTGCCATTACCGCGTTGCCTTTTTCACCGGGCTTTGCTCCTGGTTCAAACCAGGCGACCCCATCTTCGGTGGAAGGCACGCCCATCTGTCCGTTATCGAGGACACCTTTAGGTTCCAGCTCAGCGGTAATGTCGATCGAAGGGATGGATAGACCTTCCGGCGCGGTCTGCTCCGCTTCCTCTTCAAGCGCCATCTCTGCTTCTGCGTCATTCAGCAGCACAAACTCTTCTTCAATCGTTTCCAGTGATTCTCCCATATCTTCTCCTGCCGGTTCCGCGTTTTCCTGTGATGCCGGCTCAGTATTCTCTGCTTCCGGACTGCCGGAGGCAAATACCTGGAAACCTGAATAGCCCGCAATTCCAGCACAAATCAGCATTACCAGCAGAATTATAATACTGCCTTTTTTCTGGCTTTTTTATTTTGTTCCACGCGTGTCATAAGCCGCTCCCCACCTTATTTAATCCTTTATACTATTCGCATTGATTGATAGTAAGCTAACGTATAAAAAGAACATATGGATCATTTCATTCACATATTTTATTAAAAACAAAACGGTCTTATTTTAAGACCGTTCCGTTATTTTTGATTAATCTATTGGAAATGTAAGTCCGTGTCCGGCTGGATACAAAACCGTGTCATCGGCATCCGATATGCTTACCGGCAGCGTTCCTTTCGGCGTCACTTCCCCAAACAGCACACGGGCTGCTGCCGAAAAGCTGGCATCCTGAAAGCCATACTGGGCGATATACGCATCAGCTCCGGTATAGGCAGCTATATCATACGGATTTCGTATACCTATACCAATGACAGGGGTATCATTTTGATTAATCAACTCATTAAACAGTGTCATGTTCGGATCGTCCAGATTTCTATCCTCTGGCGCAGAGGTGGACGAGGCGATTAGAAGTACATCTGCCTCTTCAACTTTTTCTGTATCTTCCCTGTTGAGTGAATCCTGATCCGGATCCAACGCTACATGGTGCACCGTCTTTGCCCGGCTGCTAATTTCATCTGCGAGCGGCGAGCCTGTCTGCGTATCGGCCACTACTTCCTCCTCCAGGCTGACGGCGGAAGCGTCTATGATCGTTATCACATGCTCACTGCCTGCTTCAAGCGGGAGAATATTGTCCTCATTTTTAACAACCGTTATCGATTGTTCTGCTATATTTTGTTCTATCTTTTGATGTTCCACTGATCCTACAGTTGCCATCGCCTCTTGCTTAAGATCACTGCGGTCTGGAGAAGACTCCTGTGCAAAAATGCCGCGGTTCATTTTTAGCAGCAGAATCCGCTTCACTGCATCATCGATCCGATCCTGTTCGATCTCCCCCGTTTTCACGGCTTCTATAACGCCGTCATATACTTCGGGCAGGCCGACCGGCATCAGTACAATGTCAGTTCCTGCATTAATCGTGCGGACGGCAGCGTCCACCGGTTCAAAATGAGTATCGATTGCTTCCATGTTCATCGCGTCCGTCATGATTACTCCTTCAAAGCCCATATCTTCTCTCATCAGACCGGCCAGTACTTCTTTGGATAACGTAGCCGGCAGTGCAATATCAGAACCATCCTCGCGTGAGGAGACAACGGTATCATCTATATTGGGAAACGTAACATGAGCAGTCATAATCGCATCCATTCCTTCTTCCAGGGCAGCCTGGAAAGGCACCAATTCTACTTCGAGAAGCCTCTCCCGGTCATGCGGTACTTCCGGAAGGCTGATATGAGAATCCACCGTTGTGTCCCCGTGCCCGGGGAAATGCTTGGCGATTGCTGCAATATTATGCTCCTGCAGGCCGGCTGCATATGCATTGCCAAGTTCTCCCACACGCCCTGGGTTTTCTCCAAATGAGCGCACCCCAATGACCGGGTTGTCCGGATTATTATTAACGTCCATAACCGGGGCCAGGTTCATGTTGATACCAAGCGATGCGAGCTCTGCTCCAATAACTCTCCCTGCCTGGCGCGCCAGATCATCTGAATCTGTTGCACCAATTGCCATATTTCCGGGTAAATCCGTTCCATCCCCTAGACGGGTAACGATTCCGCCTTCCTGATCAATTGTCACGAGCATGCCGAATTTATCAGCCGTTTCCTTATAATCCTGCACGAGATCTACCGTCTGTTCGGTCGTTTTCATATTTTCGTTAAATAAAATAGTACCTCCTAGATGATGTTCCTCTATTTCTTTTTTCATACCAGGAGTCATCTTTGTTACATTTCCCTCGTCGTCTGTCCGGTATTCCGGCATCATCATTTGTCCTGCTTTTTCTTCAAGCGTCATGGCTTCTACTGCTTTGTCAATCATTGCATAAAAATCCCCTTGAGCAGGCTCCAATGACGCTTTATTATCTTGAATACGCAGCGTAATAAAATCTTTGTTCTGCCCGTCTGAAACAGTGAGAGTAGTTTTCCCTGAGTGTTTCAGCTTTATTCCGCCTTCTTTATTTATTTCTGCAGCAGCTGGGTTGGAGGAGTGCCATTCCATACCTTCGGTTACTTCAGCATAGCCTCCTCCACCGGTATAGCGGAGCACCGTTAAAGCCCGGCCGTCTTTTATATTTTGTACTAATTCCCGGTCCATATACGGCACATTTTCCAGAAGAAATAAATTCCCTTCCCGGATCTGCTGTACAGATTCTTCAGGCCGTGCCGATCCCGGTAACCAGCATATTCCTAATAATAATATAATTAATCCAAGGTAAATAGGATTTTTCATAGGCGGCTGCCCTCCTGTTTTCATACGTGAAATGTAGCCGTTTCAAAGACGAATGGCTCATACCGTGACCGTGCCCGATTCCCTTTTAACTGTAAACGCTTTGTCTTATTTCATCAATCTTTCAAAAACCTTGTCACGGTTTATTTCATAGGATCCGCACTATATTTTTCCATTTTTATCCGGTAAAATAGAATTCGCTTACAATCCTGCCTTTACTAAAGAAAGGACATTGCTATGGACTTCATTTCCAGACTGCTTTCTGCCTATCTGCCGTTACTTATCGTTCTGACAGCCGTTCTTACATACTTTTCTCCTTACTACATTGTTACCTACTCCTGGGTGCCCGGCCTGCTTCTGGGAATTGTTATTTATTTCACCGGTTTATCCATGGACAGCCGCAGTCTGCGGGACATGCGCTGGAAAAAACGGGAGATAACAATTGCTGCTTTATTGAAATGGTCGCTTACCGCCGGTATTTCCATGATTCTTGCCTATTCGTTTTTTGCCGGCGAACCGCAGATTGCAGCGGGCATTATTTTGTCAGGAACCGTGCCGAGTGCTACCGCAGCGGCTCTGTACACCTTTTTGGCCGGCGGCAGTACCTCGCTCGTCGTTGTCTCTTCCCTGCTTGATACCGCGATAAGCCCGATTGCTGTTATTATCGCTATGTTTGGCATTGAAGGAAGCCAGGTGTCTATTTCATTTTGGAATCTTCTTCAATCTTTCTTATTGATTGTTGTGATTCCGATAATGCTTGGTCTGCTGACCCAGCGCATGTTCTCCGGAGCTGCCGTCTACTCCAAACCGTTAACCAGACTTGGTTCGTCCATTTCTCTTCTGCTCATTGTTCATCTTATTACAGGCGAAGGCTCAGAGGCTTTCAGAGCCCATCTTTCCATTATGCCGCTGCTGACAGTCGTTGTGTTTATTCAGGTAACGGCTCCGATGGCACTTGGGTATGCTGCCGCAAAAAAGCTCAAACTCTCCGAAGCGGATGCGAGAGCCGTCCTTTTTCATGTCGGCCTCTGCAACACCGCTCTTGCCGCTATTCTTGCTTTTGAATTTATCGGTGACATCGGTGCTGTTCCTCCTATTATCAACATGATATTTAATTTATCAATCGGTTCGGCGGTTTCCACTCGGTTTAAATATATCTCCTGATAAAACAACAAAGGTGAACGACTTCTTCCAGCATTTCGAATTTAAATAAATGTTGGGAATTCTTCCTTATTAGATTATATGTATCGGTGGAATTAAAAATGGAGTTTTACTTATACTGTTTTGATTTATATTGCTCCTTCTTATAGTTATAGCAGGCTGCACGAACAGCCCTCTGCAAAGTCAATCGCAGAGAGCTGTGTCATTTAGTTTATTGAAAAAGTGCTGTTCCTCTTTTTTCTTCTATCGTTCTACTCGTCTTTTCCCAGCAGCTTGTCCAAAGTAGAAGACTTTTCCGTACTTTTTTCATCTAATGGCAGCGTATTATGCATATATTTTGGCGCTGGTTTGAGCACCGGTTTTTCAGCGTGAGCTTCCGGGCTGTTTACATATTCGAAGTTACCAGCTCCGTCCGGCGCTCTGCCCTCGGTCCAGCTTCCTGCTTTGCTTTCTTCTCCGGCTGAAAAGTTAAATAATGTATGGGAGAATTCAGTTGCTTCCCATTCTTTCGGTACCGTAGCCGGAGCGATGACGCCGTCTTTTTCCTCCAGTTCTTTAATCGCCGCAATCCATTGGTTCTGGTGCATGGTATCGCGTGCCAGTAAGAAAGAAAGCATTTTTCGCACGCCTTTGTCCTCTGTCATTTCATATAATCTTGCTACCTGAAGCCTGCCTTGGGATTCCGCATTTAAGTTTGCTCTGAAATCAGCAAGCAGATTGCCGCTGGCAACGATATATCCCGCGTTCCAAGGTACTCCTGCGCTGTTCTCCGGTGTAGCGCCAAGCCCGGAGACGATAGCATGATGAGGATTCATACCGCCCATAATCGCGCCGATCACCGGATCGCTGGCTGCATCCTCCTGCTGATTGACCGGAGCATCGTCAAGAAGACGGGCAATCATTGTTGCAATCATTTCAATATGACCGAATTCTTCTGTACCGGTATCCATTACCAAATCTTTATATTTTCATTGCCGCGGGTATTCCAGCCCTGAAACATATACTGCATCGCTACCGAAATTTCACCGAATTGGCCTCCGAGGATCTCCTGAAGCTTTTTAGCGTATAATGGATCTGGACGATCAGGCTTAGAATGAAACTGCAGTTCTTTTTGATGAAAAAACATACTATGACCACCTCTTCGATTTTTATTTTTTCCTTGTTTTAATACCTTTTTTCTTATGTTCTTTCTCCTTCCTTTTTAATAACAGCATTAAAAACATAGGCTTTTTTGGTATTTTTACACAAAAAAAGCTGGAACAAGACCAGGTCTTGTTCCAGCTTATTTCTCAGCTCTATTGTCTGGAAATTTCCGCCGCATGTTTTTTATTAAAAAGAGCAAGCCTTTGCTTTTATAACACGGGCTCTTGAGTAAGCTTCCCACTAAAACCATCCTGTAAACCTTTTTCAGCTGGAAAGAAAATAAAACTATTTAATTTAAAATAATGTTTATTTTATAAAAATGTAAGGTATAAGCTAAAAACTTGGACCGTTTCAATTTAGTTCCATGGAGAGAGGAGGACTTTTATAGCCTTTATACATTTGAAATGAGGAAAGGAGAGATATTAGTTGAAAAAATTAAAAGCATTTTTTTCTGACTTTATGAAAGAATTCAAAAAGATGACGTGCCTTTACTAGCAGCTGCCCAGGCCTATTATTATATCTTATCGATTTTTCCGATGCTGCTGTTTGCTTTGACAATACTGCCTTTTTTGAACCTTAATCCAGACACTGTGCTCACCGTGCTTGGGGATGTAGCACCGGCTGATGCAGTATCTCTTTTCGAAGAAAATATTACAACGTTAGTTCAGGAGCCGCAGGGGATTTTATCTGCAGTCAGTCTGCTGGTGGCGCTGTGGTCTGCTTCCAACGGCGTAAATGCATTCATTAAATCCTCGAATCAGGCATATGATGTAGAGGAAAGCCGATCTTTTATTAAAGTACGTCTTATCGCATTAGGGTTAACTATAAGCTTAGTACTGGCACTAATCGTCGCTTTAGTTCTTCCTGTATTTGGAAATGTAATTATTTCCTTTATTACTTCTTTATTAAACCTGCCGCCGCAGACAGAAATATTATTCCAAATCCTGCGCTGGGTTGTTGCCGTTGTTATTATGACGTCCATGCTTCTTATTCTTTATCGTTTTGCTCCTAATAAAACGTTGAAATGGAAAGAAATAATGGTAGGATCTCTTGTAGGCAGCTTTACTCTGGCAGGTAGTTTCCCTTGGATTTGCTTTTTACGTTAACAACTTCGGGAACTACTCGGCTACTTACGGTAGTATCGGTGCTGTTATCATTCTGCTGCTATGGTTGTTTTTAACCGGACTTGTTTTAATGGTCGGCGCTGAAACCAACGTAGTTATACACCGAAGAAAAATGCTTGAAAAAAAGAAGATAATTAATACTTGTTTTCCTCACATGTTTAAACCCTTTCTAAACGGGGGAATGTAGAATTAATACGTTAAAAAAAATAAATAACCGACAGCAATCGTTTGGACTATAGAGCCGAACATAAGTCGAAAAGAGGGAGCAGGTGCTCTTTCTTTTCGGCTTTTTTATTTTTATAAAGGAGAGATGAAAAATGACTAATTTACTGTCTAGAACAAAAAAAGAAAATCAGCAGAAAGCTGATCCTTCTTCAATAACGCCGGATGTATTTCATGCCCAACCATTTAGAGAAAATTTACAGGAAGACTGGACGCACAGCTACGGTTTCCCTCAGGTGGATATCTGGGAAAATCAGCAGGTATATTGCCTGGAAGCAGAACTGCCGGGATTTAGTAAAGATTCTATCAGTGCAGAGTATGAAAATGGTTACATTACGATTCGAGGGGAAAAACAATCTCAGAGAACATTAAAAGAAGAGAATCGAACATATTTACGCAGCGAACGCTCTTTTAACATTTTTTTAAGAAGCTTTTATATAGGAGATGTGGAAGAAGAAAAAATTAAAGTACTTTTTCAAAAAGAAATACTTTCTATTCGGATCCCTAAATTAAACAACAGAAAGCAGTTTACATTTAAACAGCTCGAGATCGAATAAATGAAAATAACTCATGATGGAAAAGGAAAGGAATAATAACATGACGTTAACCATTGGGGATAAGGCTCCTTCTTTCAAACTGCCTTCTACGGACAGGAAAGACATTTCCCTGAAAGAATTTGAAAATAAAAAACACGTACTATTAGTATTTTATCCGTTGGCCTTCACCCCCGGCTGAATTAAAGAACTAACCTCTTGGAAAGAGGAAATAGATATCTTTAAAAAAATGATGTGCAGGTACTTGGAATCAGTGTAGATCATATTTATACACAAAACGTGTTTGAAACAACAATTGGCACCCTGCCTTATCCGCTCGTTTCCGACTGGCATAAAACCATCACAAAAAAAATATGGTGTATTTAAAGAAACAGAGGAAGTAGCAGAACGTTCCTGCTTTCTCATTAATAAAGCCGGCATTATCGTTTATACTAATCGATCTTTTGATGCGGAGAAACCGCAACATTACCAGGAAGTACTGAACGCATGCCGCAAGCTTGCGAAATAATAATATGTCCCGGAAGAGGAGAAAACACTTATAGATGGTAAAACTCTTATTATATGAGGATAAAACGGAAGGACAGTTCCTTCCGTTTTATTATTCTTTATCATCCGGGTTTTTTTCAGATTCCTTTTTTTTGCCTTCATCATCTATCTGACGCTGGGCATCTTCATCGCGATTCGGATCATTTTGTTTAATCTTTTGTTCTTTTGAATCGTCATTTCCTGTTTTTTTATCTGTTGTCATACTTAGTCTCCTTTCTATAAAATTGGTGAACAAAGCTTATGAGGAGCTGGTTATCTATATATGTTTTAACTTATCATTAAACGTTATTTTTCAGTACCTGTCGGAGTTTGTTTTTGCTTTTTTCATTATATATCACTAACCTTCTTTCCTATAGACGGATGGCTGAGCCGCATTTTCATTAGATGCCTCCGTCCATAACGAATAAAATTCCGGCATAATAGTAATAATCCATTCTTTCGTCCGATATTTTTTTATAGAGTGAAAAACATCTTTTTCACTCCTGCAAGTAGATACTTTCATTCCACTCTGTATGAAACCTTCCAAATCACCCAGGGTTCCAACAACAATTTCATGATTATTTTTTTTTCACCACATACCCGCACCGCATCCTTGTCTTCTCCTCCTTTATTAATAAAAAAAGCCAGAACCAAAGAGAACTTTGGTTCTGGCTTCTTGAAAAAGCTTAACTATCTTTTTCACAATACCAGTATATATTAAATTAGGATTTTGCTTATTTCATTAGTCGTTAAGGCTCTACACTCCTTAACGCTTTAATTATAAATCTAAGATAACATATTTTACATTTAATTCTATTAATTTTTGAAAATAACTATTTTGGACTGCGCCTAAGTAACCCAGCCTGCCGCCGGCAGCAGGCTGGTTCAAAACTAAGTAGAGGCTATCTCTAAATGTATAACCTTCTTACATTAATTATGAAGGACGAATAATAATTTTGATAGTAATGCGCTCTAATTCCGGATATTGTTTCTAGACGTTGATTATATAAGGGGAATCTCTATGTTGATAGAAATAAAGGTTTAGCAGAAATATTTTCAGGATAAACTATTAGTAAACCGAAAACAATACCCGCGGCAGCAATCACTGGACAATAGAGCCCGTGCATAAGCCAGAATTAAGACGTTGTCTTGTTCTGGCATTTTTTATTTTATTACCATTAGAAAGGGGTCCTCCATTGAAAAAAAATAAGAGCATTCCTAGAGAAAAAGGATTGGATCATACCCGTGATTTAATTAATGAGGGATTTCATTACCTGCCATCCCGTAGAAAAACTGAATTCCGATCTGTTTGAAACACGGCTGATGGGGCAAAAAGTCGTCTGTATGGCAGGCGAGGAAGCCGCTCGAATTTTCTACGACAACGATAAATTCAAGCGCAAAGGGGCTATGCCAAAGCCTCTAAAGGTATCATTACTAGGGGAAAACGGAGTCCATGAACAGGATGAGGAGATGCACAAACAAAGAAAAAGAATGTTTCTCTCCATGATGACCCCGGACCGGGTCGAGGAAATGAAAAACATCGCGGTACGTACTCTCGATGTTCAAGCTGATAGGTGGGAGCATAAAAACAACGTTACCTTATTCTCAGAAATACAGGAAATCTTAACAAGAGCCGGCTGTGAATGGGCCGGCGTTCCCCTTTACGAAACGGAAGTAAAGCAGCGAACAGATGAGCTTGTGGAAATGATTGATTCATTCGATGGCTCGTTCAAACGAGCCGTCAAAGGAAAAAAAGCCAGGGACAGCAATGAAGAATGGCTGATGGATATTATACAAAGCATTCGTTCCGGAAAATATTCTCCTTCTCCTAATACCCCGGCTTACATTATTGCTCATCACCGGGAACCTGATGGAAAGTATTTAAAAACCCACACAGCAGCAGTAGAATTAAACAATTCTTTCCGTCCTCTTGTCGCCACTGCTAACTTTATTGTGTTTGGCCTTCTTGCTCTTTATGAACATCCGGAAGTGCTGCACAAACTAAAAGAAAGACAGGAATAATTAATAATCATATGTTTTCCCAGGAAGTGCGGCGCTATTACCCCTTTGCCCCTGCCATGGGCGCAAAGGTGAAGCAGAATTTCATCTGGAATGCTACTACTTTAAAAAGAACAGACTCGTCATCCTTGATATATATGGAACGAATCGCCATCCCGGCTTGTGGGAACGCCCCTACGATTTTCTACCGGAACGGTTTGAAAACTGGAAAGGAAGCCCTTTTGCTTTTATACCGCAGGGCGGAGGCGATCATCACACGGGCACGCTGTGCAGGGGAATGGTTGACTGTGATTGTAATGCAATCCTTCTTTGATTATTTTGTAAATCAGCTCACATACGAAGTACCTGATCAGGATCTATCCTATGGTATGAGAACGGATGCCGCCATTTCCTAGAAGCGGGTTTATAGCCGCAGATATAAAGAAAATACAGAAAACGAAAGCGGTGGCGCTTTCTGCTCCGCTCACTCATTAACCCACCCATTCGGCTTTTTTTTTTCTATTAAAACAAATGGAGGAGATACAATGGAACATGCTAAAGCATTGACGTTAAAAGGATCTGCACTTTGGCTGGTACTGTTTTAGTGTTGACGATTATATACAGCATTTCGTTTTTATATGTGATTGGTTTTGCTGTTGTTCTCGGAGTCCTATCTTATCCTCTTGGTGATTTGTTTGTACTTCCGAAAAAGGGAAATATAACAGCTCTGCTGCTTGATGGAATACTCACTTTTGCTGTTATATTTTTAGGATTATTATTGTTTTTAAGTTCTGTTTCTGAAATAGCAATGGCCGCTCTGCTCGTTACTGTTGGAATGTCAGTGGTTGAATATTTTTTTCATATTTATCTCGCTACTCACGTTTTATCTGCCAATAATGCGGTCCGTGTAGACCAATCATAATAAAAAAGAAACCCGCGGGGGGTTTCTTTTTTATGGTTTCAGTACAACTTTTATACATCCGTCTTTCTTTTCATCAAAAATATTATAGGCGTTTTCAGCTTCTTCCAACGGCAGCTTATGCGTGATAATATCCGTAGGGTCAAATACGTTATCTTTAACCATTTGATACAACTCCGGCATATAGTGAATCACAGGTGCCTGGCCGGCTTTTACTGTAATATTCCTGGAAAATATAGAATGCAGCGGATACGCATTGGCCGGGAGCCGTATACCCCGGTGAGATGGATGGTACCGAACTTTTTCACGCAATCCGATGCCATAATAATAGGATCAATCGTGCCAAGCTGGCCTCCTATTGTTTTTATACGATCTTTGATCGTCATGTCTCCATCCATACCTACACAGTCAACAAAACTTCAGTCCACCCTTTGTTATTTCATACAAGTGGCCGTTCATATCTTTATATTCTTTAAAGTTAAATATTTCTACATTATTCGTTTGTTTAGCATGGGCCAGTCTGTAGTCTACATGGTCAACCGCTATCACGCGTTTTGCCCCTTTGTACCATGCGAATTTCTGTACCATCAGTCCGATAGGTCCGCAGCCAAGTACGATTACCGTATCTCCAACCTTTACGTTACTGTTTTCCACACTCCAGTAGGCAGTTGGGACTACATCAGACAAAAACAATACACTTTCATCTTCAAGCTCACTATCTTCCGGCACAATAAAAGAAGAAAAGTCAGCATAAGGAACTCGTAGATATTCAGCCTGACCACCGGGATAGTCCCCAAACATTTTTGAAAAACCTAAATAACCGCCGGTATTTTTGTCAAGATTATGTGAATTTGAGTTGTCACACTGACTTTCCATTTGATGACTGCAAAAAAAGCATTCTCCACAGCTTACATTAAAAGGAACAACTACCCGATCCCCTTTTTTCACTTTTTGCACTCCGGACCCCACTTCTTCTACAATACCCATTGGCTCATGGCCAATAATATAATCCTTCTGCAGTGGAATAGTACTGTGATACATATGCAGATCTGATCCACAGATAGCAGTGGACGTAATTCTCACAATCATATCCGTGTTTTTTTCAATTGAAGGTGCTTCTACATCCTTTACTAATACCTTTCCTTTTCCTTGATTTGTCAGTGCTTTCATTTAGTTCCCCTTTCTCTTCTTCGTTATTTTATTCATTTAATTTATCCGTATTTTCTCTGGTTTCGTCATACTTGGGCTGATCGTCTTCTTCGTCTTTCGGGAAAATCCGGCTTAGTAAGAAGCGGTGGTAAAAAAGTTCAAATATCCCTAAACCTACAGATACGATCGCAAATCCTATATAATATTCCCCGGGTTCTCTTCCCATCCATGAACCAAGGAACCAAAGCAGGAGAAAAACGATTACTGTATCTGCGAGCGCAGTATAAATGTTTTTGATCCTTGGCATGATCGTTAAATCAAAAATATACAAAAATAAAGCAGTTAAAAGAGAAATGGCTGCTGTTTCAGCGATATTAAATTCATTTAAAATAATAAGGAGTACTATTCCTATAAGAAAAACAGTAAATCCAATTTTTATTAATAATGCGATAACGTGATGCAAAAAACCCCTCCTTTTATTTTCATCGCAGTACCCTTTTGACAAGCTGGCCGATTTATAAATTTATTGCATAAAAAAAGCCGAAAAAAGATACATGTCTTTTTTCGGCTTACCCGCCAGCTCTTTTAGTCTCCGAGTTTCCGCCTGAAGTAATGTAAAATATAACAATCTTTTCCCCACTTGGCTGCTATATAAAACAAGAACACATTTATTTTTTATAAGTTGTTTTTTATCTGCGTAATAGCTCCGTTCATTTCATCTGCATTTTTTGTAGGCAGCTGATGGGTGCCGCCCTTTATGCAGATAGTAGAAAGCAAAGGAATGGTCTTTCGGAAATCTTTGACATATTTACGCGTTAATATGTCTGCACTTCCATAGACCACAAATACCGGGCAGGCAATATTTGGGAGGTTCATCCGTCCATCATATTTTTTTCCTTCTTTATACATTTTTTTCATCACAGTTGAACTGCTTTTTTTAATATTAGCTGAAATTCTGTGCTGCTGATCCTTTTTTTTCGTATGGGAAATCGACAGCACTTTTGCTATCACACTGCGCAGATCTTCATAGGAACTCCAGATCCCCAGTTTGAACTTCACAAACAGCAGGAGCGTATTGACGACAGGAAAAGCATTAATAAGCACAAGGGCTTTTACCTTCTCAGGATACTGAAGCGCTGTGATCTGAGCCGGCGTGCCGCCGAGCGAATAACCGCAGAGGATCACATTTCCGCCAAGGTGATCAATCAAATCCGCTGTATCTTCTACCCAATTTTCCAAAGCAGAGGTATGGTTATTCCCGTTTTCGCTTTTTCCATTTCCACGAGGATCAAATGTTACGACACAATAATCGTTCTCAAGCTCCCTCTGCTGTTCAAATACCGGCGCTCCTAAACCAGGGGGGGATATAAACAATAGAAGCGGTCCGCTTCCTCTTTTTTCATAATAAACGTGTGTATCTTTTGTTTTAAAATAAGGCAAATCATTCATCCTCTGTTTTTTGACTGGCTATTATTTCGTTAAAATGAACTGATAGTTCGGTAATGGCGTCGTAAGCTTGGGGATAATGTCCCAATTTCCTTACAAATGCATGATCCATTCCTTTATATTCAATATGCCGTACCGAAAGACCCCGGTCCATCAGCTGAGAAGTAAATTGCTCTCCCTGCAGCCGCAGAAAATCAAATTCGGCTGTAGTAATGAAAACGGGAGGCATTTTTCCTTTATTTTCTCTTAATAAAGGAGAAACTAATGGTATAAGCACGTCTTTCAAATTTTCAAGATAAAGTGTCTGAATAAAATAAAGCGATTCTTTCATTGCTATCAGCTCCGTTCGGATCAATTCCTCATCTTCTGCCATGGAATAATGCTTAATATTCCATGAATTTCGGGAAATATCAGATAAATCCACTAAAGGACAGAATAGTCCGATATAATTAATTTCCCACTCTTCTTTTCTGCTTAAATGCTGAACCCCAAGCGCTAGATTGCCGCCTACGCTGTCTCCAACCAGACCAATCTGGGTTGGATTAATACGAAACCTTTCTGGAAACTCATAAACATGCCGAACCGTTTCCAGGCAGTCGTCCAGACCATCCTGATAAGGATACTCAGGAGCAAGCCGGTACTCTACAGCAATTACTACAGTGTTTGAGGTCTCTGCTAGAAATTTACAGACATTTTCGATTACCTCTTCATCCCTGTCGAAAAAACCACCGCCATGGTAGTAAATCAAAGCCGGTTTACTTGTATTAGTTCTATTGTAGACTCTTAGTTTTAGCGTGTGGTCTTCTAAATAGAGATATTCGATTTCCGCTTTAATATTATGACTCATATCTATATTTTCTATCTTTTTTTGACTACGGATTTCTTCTAAGTCTTTTGTTTCCATAGGACGACGGAGGGAAGGATTAACCTGCTTCAAAAAATCCTTTACTCTTGGATCAAGACCCAATTCTGCTTCTAAAAATGGAATACCTTTCTGTACAGTAGTTACATTATCTTTCTTTTCCTCTTTTCCATTTCCAGATAACCTGGCTGTTAGTTCCTCATGAGTGTATCTGGTACTTTCCTTTCCTCTCATTGTCTTCCCTCTTTCTATTAATTTTCATCATATCTCAATAAACAGGCGCTTATGTAAAAACCTATTTCCCAGCTTTTATCGTTTCAGCCCCATACTCTTTTTTGTCAGTTTATACTTTTTATTCCCCCGCCTATTTTTGTTGTAAACCTATAGATAACGATAAGTATTATCCTTTTTTACAATTTATCAATAGTCAAACTGTTTATTTTTATTATGATGTTTATTTTCCTCTAAAAGCAGGTATCCATAGAAGAGCAGGCATATAATTAACGTATGCATGTCCATAAGCACAATCATCCACCCACCCTACCGACATTTTTATAACCGCCGGCAGCAGTGAGTCAAACATAGAGTTGACCATAAGCCGAAAAGAAGCCCCTGCTTCTTTTCGGCTTTTTTTCGTTACACAAGAGATTTTACGCGGTATACAAACCTCATCTGTGGCTCACGCAGACTACTCGAAAACTCCGGCCGGTATGAATCCTGCCGTTTGAAGCAGTATCAAACGGCGAAGCCCTTAAAGGGTAAAATAACAACAAAGGAGTGCATTACATTATGACTACCGATCGATACCCATCCCGTCACCAGGCCGAGGCGTCCATTACAGAGCGCAAGGATCCGGTGGCTTATCGAAACCCTGACTTTTCCGAAGGACCGCTGACGAAAGCGGACGAGGACTTTTACGACGAAAACGGCTACCTGCTTTTTGAAAACCTGTTTGAGCCCGACGAAATCAAAGCGATGATCCGCGAGCTCAAGCAGACGATGGAGCGCAACCAGGACCGCGACTCGGTCGAAGTGATCAAAGAGCCGGAAAGCAACGATATCCGCACCGTGTTTGAAATTCATAAAGACAGCGGCTTCTTTGAGTCGCTCGCGCAAAACGACCGCATCGTTCAGGCGGCTCAGCAGCTTTTGGGCAGTGAGGTGTACATTACACAGTCGCGCATTAACTTTAAGCCCGGTTTTAAAGGCAAGGAGTTCTACTGGCACTCTGATTTTGAAACGTGGCACGTCGAAGACGGCATGCCCGACATGCGCGCGGTCAGCTGCTCGATTGTGCTGACCGACAACTACGAGTTCAACGGCCCGCTGATGCTCGTGCCGGGCTCGCAGAAATGGTACATTTCCTGCCCCGGTGAGACGCCGAAGGACAACTACAAGTCGTCCCTGCAGAAGCAGGAAAGCGGCGTGCCGGACAACGACAGCATGAGCTGGCTCGTCGACAAAGCCGGTGGCCGCATCGACCGCGCCACCGGCCCGGCCGGCTCCGTGCTGTTCTTTGACTGCAACACCATGCACGGCTCATCCGGGAACATTTCCCCGTATGCGCGCAGCAATGTGTTCTTTGTGTTCAACTCCATCGAAAACAAACTCACCCACCCGTTCTCCGGCCAGTCGCCGCGTCCGGAATTTCTGGCGAACCGCGAGAACGTAAAGCCGATTACACCGGATAAAAGAAAGTTAACTGATATTACGGCTACGACGTCTTCTTCTTCATAACTGTACACAGCGGACAGGCTTAGACCTGTCCGCTGTTTTTTTATCTGCTATTCTTGAGGAACGGTTCATTCACGGTAAAGGAGGGTATCTGTAAGAGGAGAAAACTATCAGCTGAGATGAGGTAAAAACATGAAAATAGGATTAATCGGCATCGGTGATATTGCCAAAAAAGCATATCTGCCGGCGCTTATTCAAGCAAAAGACGTAGATCTTTATTTATGCTCCAGAAATCGGGAGGCTTTAGAAGAAGCCGCCGCCACTTTCCCCGGCTGCAGAACATATACTGATAGAGAAAGCTGGATTGAGAGCGGCATCGAAGCTGCTTTTGTCAGCACAGCGACCGGCGCACATGAGGAGATTGTTGACGAACTGCTCGATCATGGCATTCACGTATACGTGGATAAACCGATTACTTTTTACGGTGAAGCTTCTGAACGACTTCTCGCAAAAGCAAAAGACAATAACCTTATTTTAATGGCGGGCTTTAACCGCCGGTATGCCCCGCCTTACCAGTCACTAAAAGAGGTACCCGAGCCTAACATGATCATTATGCAGAAAAATAGAGACCATCAGGCTGCTGAATACCGCACGTTTATCGTAGAGGACTTTATCCATGTTATTGATACCCTTCTGTATTTATTTCCATATACGATCCAGAACATTCGTATTCGCGGCATGCAGAAGGATGGCCTCGTCCACCACGTGATGCTTGAGCTTGAAGCAGACGAAGGTACCGCCATCGGAATCATGAACCGAAATGCAGGAACGACAGAAGAAACCGTTGAGCTGATGAGCGAAAGCGAAACAAGAGTTGTGCACAATATCAGCGACGTCGTTACCCACCAGAATAAACAAATTAACAAACAGCCTGTGAACGACTGGGAGCCGATGCTGCAAAAACGAGGCTTTTTCGGCATTACTACTGCCTTTATTGAAGCGGTGCGCAAAGGAGCCGCCTCCTACACCGGCTATGAGGCAGATGCCAGGAGACATGCTATTGCGGAACAGATGGTGCAGAAACTCATGCAAGAACAATAATTAAGCCTTCTAATAGACAGGGATTCCCTGTCTGTTTTTACATCTTATCCCGAAAAATTATTTTGCCTCCCTGCTTTCTCATGCTAGTATTTAAATAAATAATCTTTCTTACGCAAAAAATATTTGCATATGTTTAGAAAGTGGGGATATAGGATGACTCTTTCAGAAACAATTTACCAGACATTAATTCAGCACATCGATCTCGGTATCCATATAGTAGATGATACGGGGAAAACGGTTATCTATAACGAAAAGATGGCACAGATTGAAAATATGAACAGTCGTGATGTGCTGTACCGCAATATTGCTGATGTGTTTGCTTTTAATGAGGGACATGGCAGCACCCTCGAGCAGGCGTGGCGTAATGGCACAGAATCCCATAAACCCCGCCAGACGTACTTAAATAACCAGGGAGTTGAGATTACTACAGTCAACCACACCTTCCCTGTCCGGGAAGGAGGACGAATTATCGGGGCAGTTGAAATAGCCAAGGATATTACAAAGCTGGAACGGATTCTTCAGGAAAACCGCAGTCAAAGCAGCCGGAAATACACGTTTCAGCATATTATTGGCAGCAGCCGCGAGCTTATGGAAGCAGTAGAATTTGCAAGGCGGGCCACCCGCACTGCTTCCTCTGTCTTAATTATTGGGGAAACGGGCACAGGGAAGGAAATTTTCGCCCAGAGCATTCATAACGAAAGCAGCCGGGCTGCTAAGCCATTTATCAGCCAGAACTGCGTAGCACTGCCGGACAGCCTGATTGAAAGTATACTGTTTGGTACAAGCAAAGGGGCGTTCACCGGTGCTTCTGACAGGCCGGGTCTGTTTGAACAGGCCGAAGGCGGTACGCTCCTGCTCGATGAGCTGAACTCATTAAGCCCGCACCTGCAGGCCAAACTGCTGCGCGTACTCCAGGAACGTACCATCCGAAGGATAGGCGGTACGAAAGATGTGGAAGTGGATATCCGCATTATCGCTACAATGAATGAAGATCCCGTTGAGGCAATTACCGAAAATCGGCTGCGCAAGGATTTATATTACCGCCTCGGTGTGGTTACCCTCTTTATTCCGCCTCTGCAGGAGCGTAAAGATGATATTGCGCCCCTTGCCGAATTTTTTACAGCAAAATATAACCGCTTATTCCAGCTGCATGTAACAGGACTGACGCCGGCAGTGGAGCGTTTGTTTCAGGAACACAACTGGCCGGGAAATGTCCGCGAGCTCGAGCATGTCATTGAAGGCGCCATGAACGTAATCGAAACTGAAGAATTAATAGATACGAAACACCTCCCTTTTCCCTTCCGAAACCGTCCTGTTCCGGATCATACTCCGGCAATTTCTACCGCAAAACAGCACGATCCTGCAGTTATTTCTCCCATCGAAGGGTCTCCCGGACTGCATGAATATTTATTTCAGGCTGAAAAGCAGTATGTAAAGCAGATTCTTGAAGAAAATAACTACAATATTAAACAGGCCGCGGGCATACTCGGCCTCAGCCGCCAGAGCCTGCAGTACCGTTTGAAAAAACTCGGCATCCAGAAAATATTAGTGTAATGAAAAGCAGAACGGATGCTGTCCGTTCTGTTTTTTTAAATTATTTATATCAGCATAAAGTTGGCACGAAGATTGCATTACTATATAAGAGAATCATACATACGTTTAAGGAGGACAACCATGAAATATATTAGTATTCTGGGCGCTTCCATGGATCTGGGTCAGCAGCGGCGCGGGGTTGATATGGGACCAAGTGCGATCCGCTATGCCGGTGTCGTAGAACGGCTGCAGAACCTGGGCCATCAGGTTACAGATCTGGGCGACCTGGCGCCTCCGCTTTCTGCAAGCAACGATTTCGAGTCCGAAAGCCTTCGGAATTTAAGCCAGGTTGTTGAGGTGAATACACGACTGGCAAAAGAAATAGATGATATTATCACCTCCGGCAGCTTTCCTCTAACGCTTGGAGGAGATCACAGTATCGCCATCGGCTCGGTTGCCGGCGTTTCCGGTCATTATAAAAATCCAGGAGTGATATGGTATGATGCCCACGCCGATCTGAATACGAGCAGTACTTCCCCTTCCGGCAATATTCATGGCATGCCGCTGGCTGCGGCACTCGGCCTTGGCGAAGAACAGCTCAGCCATATCGGCGGAAGCGAGCCGAAGCTCCGTGCGGAAAATATCGTTATTTTTGGCGCCCGTGCGCTCGATGATGGAGAAAAGCAGTTAATCAAACAGCTCGGCATCAAAGTATATACGATGCATGAAATTGACCGTCACGGTATGAGTGCGATGATGGCGGAAGCTATCGCTTATCTTAAGGAAAAAACAGACGGTGTTCACCTCAGTCTCGATCTGGACGCGCTTGATCCTCAGCATGCACCCGGTGTCGGCACCCCCGTCGTCGGCGGGCTCAGCTACCGGGAAAGCCATCTGGCAATGGAAATGCTTGCCGAGGCAGAGATCATCACGTCCGCTGACTTTGTGGAAGTTAATCCTATATTGGATGAAAAAAACCGCACGGCCAAAGCCGCGGTAGATCTAATCGGCTCCCTTTTCGGTGAAAAGCTCTGCTAGACAGAAGGCCGCTGGTCGCAGGAAAACTATAAATATAAAGGAGAGAGCACAATGACAGCATCTATTTCCACCACTTCTATCATTGAACAGACCGAACAATACGGCGCCCATAATTATAAGCCGCTTCCGATTGTTATTACCAAAGCTAAAGGAGTATGGGTTGAGGATCCGGAGGGAAACCGCTACATTGATATGCTGAGCGCATATTCTGCTGTGAACCAGGGCCACTGCCATCCTAAAATTATCCGTGCCCTGCAGGAGCAGGCAGAAAAAAGTAACCCTTACCTCACGCGCCTTTCACAGTGAGCCGCTCGCTCCGTTTTACGAAAAAGTAGCAGCGTTAACGCACAAAGATATGATTCTGCCGATGAATACGGGAGCAGAAGCTGTAGAGACCGCCATCAAGGCCGTTCGCCGCTGGGGTTATGAAAAAAAAGGGATTGAACAGGACCGTGCAGAAATCATTGCATGTACCGATAATTTTCACGGGAGGACAATGACTGCCGTCTCGTTATCCTCCGAAAAAGAAAATAAGCAGGCGTTTGGACCGGTACTGGCGGGCATTAAGTTAATTCCTTACGGAGACGCCGAGGCACTGCGGGAAGCTATCACACCGCAGACCGCCGCTTTCCTTGTGGAGCCAATTCAAGGAGAGGCCGGTATTGTCATTCCCCCGGAAGGGTTTTTAAAAGAAGCCTATGCGATCTGCCGGGAACAGAATGTCCTGTTTGTTGCAGATGAAATTCAGTCCGGACTTGGGCGGACTGGCAGAACCTTTGCCTGCGACTGGGAAGATGTCGTGCCTGACATGTATATTCTTGGTAAAGCGCTCGGAGGCGGGGTCTTCCCAATTTCCTGCGTTGCGGCCAATCACGATATCCTCGGCGTGTTTACCCCAGGTTCCCATGGCTCTACGTTCGGCGGCAATCCGCTCGCCTGCGCTGTATCCATTGCCTCTCTCGAGGTACTGGAAGAGAAAAACTCGCAGAGCGGTCGCTCGAGCTTGGTACGTATTTTAAAAACAAGCTGAGCGCCATCCAGAACCCGATTATTAAAGAAGTACGCGGCCGCGGCCTTTTTATCGGTCTGGAGCTGACCGTACCTGCACGCGAATATGTGAGAAACTAAAAGAAAAAGGCCTCTTGTGCAAAGAAACCCATGAAACGGTGATCCGCTTTGCCCCCGCCGCTCGTGATTAAGCAGGAGGACCTGGACTGGGCGATTTCCCGGATTGAAGACGTCTTTACTACAAACTAAGGAGGCATTACTATGTACACCCCCTACAAGCACGAACCATTCACTGATTTTACAGATGAAAAAACCAACAGGCATTTACCCGCGCTCTTGAAACCATTGAACAGTCCCTCGGCAGGGACTATCCACTCATGATTAACGGGGAAGCTGTCACGACAGAAGATAAACTGGTTTCGATTAATCCGGCCAGAAAAGAAGAAATCATCGGCCGGGTATCCAAAGCGACGACCGCTCACATTGATCAGGCCTTTGAGGCGGCGTCAACGGCATTTGAAAGCTGGCGCTATACAAAACCGGAAGCCCGTGCGGAAATGCTGTTCCGTGCGGCAGCGATCATGCGCCGGCGCAAGCATGAATTCTCCGCTCTGCTCGTAAAAGAAGCCGGTAAACCGTGGAAAGAAGCGGACGCTGATACAGCCGAAGCAATTGACTTTATGGAATATTATGCCCGCCAGATGATCGAACTCAAAGACGGCAAGCCGATTAACAGCCGCGAGGGAGAATACAATCAGTATGTGTACCAGCCGATCGGCGTAACGGTGTCGATTCCGCCGTGGAATTTTGCCTGTGCGATTATGGTCGGGATCACCGTAGCACCGCTCGTCAGCGGAAACACCGTGCTGTTAAAGCCGGCAGAGCCGACACCGGTTATTGCCGCAGCATTTGTTAACATTCTCCATGAAGCCGGCGTACCAAAAGGTGTCGTGAATTTTGTGCCGGGCGATCCGGAAGCCATCGGCGATTATATGGTGGATCATCCAAAAACGTCAATAATCAGCTTTACCGGCTCCCGTGCCACAGGTACGCGTATATATAACCGTGCGGCTGTTATTCAGGAAAATCAGTTTCATTTAAAGCGGGTTATTATTGAAATGGGCGGCAAGGACACTATTGTTGTCGACAGTGATGCCGACCTCGAAGTGGCAGCGGATGCTGTGATTCAGTCTGCCTTTGGTTTTTCCGGCCAGAAATGTTCCGCCGGTTCGCGCGTGATTGCCCATCAGGACGTATATGAGGAGCTGCTCAGTATTATCGAAGAACGTACGCAGCGTCTTACTGTCGGCGATCCAGTTGACTTCAAGCACTACATGGGTCCGGTCGTAAATCAGAAAGCCTTTGATAAAATTACCGGCTACATTGATATAGGCCGCAGCGAAGCACGCCTCGTAACGGGCGGCGAAAGCGATGACTCCACCGGCTACTTTATTCAGCCGACCGTGTTTGCAGATGCTGCTCCCGACTCCCGTATTATGCAGGAGGAAATATTCGGCCCGGTGGTCGCATTCACGTCAGCAGAAAGCTATGAACAGGCGATTGAGATCGCCAACAACACCGAGTATGGTCTAACCGGCGCCGTGATCTCCCGTACGATCGAACATCTGGAATATGCCAAGCAGCGCTTTCACGTCGGTAACCTGTACTTTAACCGTAACTGCACCGGCGCTATCGTCGGGTACCATCCATTCGGCGGCTTTAAAATGTCCGGTACCGATGCTAAAGCAGGCGGACCCGATTACCTTATCCAGCACATGCACCCAAAAACCGTCAGCCAGATGCTGTAACATAAAAGCAGAAATCCTCCATTTATCGAGGATTTCTGCTTTTTTAAATTTATTTACTATTTATTTTTTCGCCGGGTTTAGGAAATCCGTAATGTCTGCCATCTTTATGGACGATGTTGTCTTCCCAGGGAAGCTTATACGTGCCGTTTTTAAGATCTTCCATATAGCTGTAGGGTGCATCCATTATTCCCCTTCAACAGCCACGTACCCTCTGTGCCCCAGCTGGTATATATTATTTTCGACCGCCCAGTTTATTCTGGCTTCGAGTGCCAGATCCGGTCTTACTTCTCCAGTAATAATTTCGTCCGGGCGTCTGCTTCCTGTTACTAACGGAACGCCGTCAAATCCGACAATCATGCCTTCACCCATGGAGTCGTTTACGCCATCACTTCCGCACATAGCAACAGACACTGTATAGGCAAGATTTGTGAATGCATTGGCCTGGTTTGTGATATTCCAGGAATGATAGATAGGAGCTGTATACCCTGCTGTCCGTATAATGACATCTGCGCCTTTATAGGCAAGCTCGCGGCTCACTTCCGGAAACATCCCGTCATGACAGATAACAAGTCCCAGCGTACTGTTGTTGGGCCCCGCACATACCGGCAACCCTGTATTTCCTGGTTCCCACGGCTCGACCGGCGTCCACGGATGGAGTTTTCTATAATTTAATTGAATCGTTCCGTTATTATCGATAATCAGCCCGGTATTATATGGATTTCCATCTGGATTGTATTCCATGATGGAAAAACATCCCCAAATGCCGGTTTCCCTGCATGCACTTCTAAGAGCTTCTACCTCTTCTCCATCTACTAAACACATAATTTCTTCGTTCATATCCATAGAAAGACCGTGCAGCATATACTCCGGAAAAACGAGCAGATCAATCGGAGCTGCCATTTGTTCGGTCGCCCTCACCATATCGCAGACTTTTTTGGTCTGTGCTTTCAAATCCGCTTTTGTTTTCGTTATGGGAAGCTGCAGCTGTACCAGCCCCACTACCACCCCATTTGGTGATTTATTTAATCCGCTTAATCCACTCATTGGGTCCCTCCTATAATTGCTGTTTGAGAAGCAGCCAGATCTGCTGCTATCTTTCCTATCTTCTCTACTCCTGGTGTATCGCTGTGTATACAAATCGAGTCATATTTTCCACTTGTTACAGCAGCTGCCGTTCTCTGCCTGATCGTTTCTTCTGTTCCCACTTCTTCCGGAGTCCACCCAAACATTTTTACTTTCCCATTTCGATAAGGCCGGTCCGCAAAATACTCCTGGACAACCGGTAGTTCTGCCTGCAGCGCTTTAGCTGCTAATACCGAATCCGGCAGCGTATAGAGCGTTAATGGAGCGGGGTATGTTAAAAGGGCTCCGACTACCGCTTCTGCTAATTCTTCCTGCTCTGCCGCCATCATATAAAACGCTCCATCAAGTTTCATATGATGAAGCGGCATATTATAAAGAGAAGCAAAGGCCTGAAGCGCCCCAACCTGGTACACGATATAATCATACGCTTCCTCCGGCGAGATCTTCATCTCTCTTCTGCCAAATCCCAATCGGTCGGGAAATCCTACATGTGCCCCTACTTTTACATTATTGGCAGCGGCAAGCTGGATTGTTTTTCTCATCTGGTGAGGATCTCCACCATGAAAACCGCACGCAATATTGGCTGAATCTACCAGTGGAAATAATGCTTCATCTTTTCCATACTGATAGACGCCGAAACTTTCACCTGCATCTACGTTGATATCTATCTTTCTTTTAGATTCTGTCATAAGAGCCGCCCCTATTCCGTTTGTTTTTCATACAACTCAAGCAGAGGATATTGACGTTTCGGCGCAGCTTTCTCATAGGCGTAAGCGAGCTGAAGCAGCTGTTTTTCCTGTAAAGGCCGGCCGAGCAGTTCCATGCCTACAGGCAGTCCATCTTTCGTGAAGCCAGCCGGCACAGATACCGCAGGGAGGCTGGATTGAGAGGCTATGACTGTATTTGTAGGGAAGGTTAAACACGACCATGTTTCCTTTTCCAGCTCTTCATAGGAAGGCGGGGGAATCTGCACATCCGGAAACAGCAGAGCATCCAGTTCATGAACTTCCATCAAATGAAGAATTTCCTGCCGGAACGCTTCCTGGGCCTGTCTTTTTTCAAAATAACCGCCTGAGACGGAAGGTTCTTCCGGGCCGCCTGCAATAATATGAAATAAGTCATTCAGCGGATGAAACGCCTGCTTGTCGTATACCTCCTGAAAACTATGCAGCGGAGCATCCGGTCTATTTTGCAGAAAAGTCGTGATATCCTTCTTTGACTGGGCTTCATACAAAGAAGTGGAAGCCAGAAAATTCTCTAAATCAGGGATATGAACGTCTTCAATAATAGAAGCCCCATTAGTTTTTAAAAGCTCAATTTTGTCATCTATCAATTCATTTACCGGAGAAGCATGCTCTGATTTTCCAAATACCTCCCGAAGAATGCCAAATCGTTTTCCTTCCAGCGAAGCATCAGCTAGAGACTCTTCATACGTTCCTATATCCCGGCTTAAACCTGCGGTAACGGTAAATTTATCTTCCGGATCAAAACCTGCAATAACATCCAGGGTTTTTGCGATATCCTTTACGGTGGCAGCCATAGGGCCGGGAGTATCCTGGAAATGAACCAAAGGAGAAAATCCTGTGCGGCTGATCAGTCCGGTGGTGACCCGGATCGTATATAAATGATTAAAAGAAGCGGGCAGACGCAGGGAACCGCCGGTATCTTCACCTATTCCCACCGGGGCCATACCGGAAGCAACACCTGCTGCGGTACCTGCACTTGAACCCCCGGCATCTCTTTTTACGTCGTACGGATTTTTCGTATGTCCCTGCATGGAGGAAAAGGAAAACCACCCCGCCGCAAAATCGCATAAATTCGTTTTGGCTAAAATAATCGCTCCCGCTTTTTTCAGCTTTTGAATAACTACCGCATCTTTTTTCGGCACGTAGTTTTGAAACCCACTACTTCCAAACGTGGTTACGATACCTTCGGTTTCCGCCTGGTCTTTGATGAGAAAAGGAATGCCATGGAGGGGCCCTTTGAACGAGCCATTCTTCTCATAATACAAATCAAGCTCCCGGGCCTGCTGCAGCGCCTCCGCATTCGTTGTTATTACAGCCTGAACAGCAGGTCCGCTTTTATTAAATGCTTCAATTCTTTCTAAAAAAAGGGTAACCACCTGCTGCGCCGTCACTTCTTTTAAGCGCAAAGCTTCCTGAATATCTTCAATGGCTGCTTCATGAATCGTATCGCTTCCTACTTTCATTCAGCTTCCTCCTCTGTTATACATTTTGTATGCTACGGTTCCTTTCTTCCCTGGTAACGCTTTGTATAATATGCTGCGAGGCGGCTGTCCAGCCGAAAATACCTCCCTGCTGGGACACCATATGGAGAGCAGACTGATGATCTTCTTTATCAAAAGCTGCTGTCGCATCCTCGACCACCAAACAATCAAAACCACGGTCATTTGCTTCCCGGAGAGTGGAATGGACACAAACATGAGTCGTCACCCCGGTAATAATTAGCTGCTGGATGTTTCTATCGAAAAGCTGCTTTTCAAAATTTGTTTTATAAAAAGCTCCTTTTCCCGGTTTATCAATTACCGGCTCTCCCGGCAGAGGTTTTACTTCATTTATAATTTGATTTCCTTCTTCCCCTTTTATTAACAGTCTCCCCATTTTTCCCGAACGGCCGATTTCCGCTCCCTGCTGTTTGCTTCGTTTGAGTTTAGATGGCGGACAGTCCGATAAATCGGGAAGATGACATTCCCTCGTATGGAAAACAGTGCCTTTATGGAATCTAAAAAGTGCCAGCAGATCCGCGATAGGCTGAATAGGCCGGCGGATATGCTGCAGGGAATTCCCAAGTTCTTCAGCAAACCCTCCGGCTTCCAGAAAATCCTTCTGCATATCAATGACTACCAGAGCGGTGTGTTCAAAATCAAATTCATAAGGATAAGGAGTGCTTTCCTTTATTAGATAATTATTCATGCACAGTACTCTCTTTTTCTTCGACAAGCACCGTATCGAAAAATACGTTGCCCACGTTTGACTCATCAACGGGGAGAAAAATGCTGAGCTGTTCGGAAATTTCTGCGGATACATTTCTGACGGAATGAACCACTCCTTTTGGAATTAAAAAGGTATCTCCCTGTTCGTATTTATGCCAGCCGTCTTCTCTTAATAACTCTACTTTTCCTATTGTGATATGAATAAGTTCTGCCACGCTGTGGTAGTGCGGAATAACCTGTCCTCCCGGCTCGATATGTTCGCGCAGCACCGAGCTGACACTGATTTGCAGCTCATCGGCCTCTTTAGCATTAACGACTTCTTTATTCCATACCTGTCTATGTTCTTCAAACCTGTTCCAGTCCAGCTGTTTGTTTTCATTTACTTTTGATTTCATTTTGTATGTCCTCCTATTGGTTGTTTTAATGTCTGCAGAAACGTAAGAACGTGATCGGAATGAGTCACACTTCCAAACACCCCGCCCTGCATTTTCACCATATCCAGTGCTGCTTCGTGGTTGGACTGCTTCGTAGCGCCAGTGCAGTCTTCCAAAATCAGGCACTCATATCCCCGGTCGTTTGCTTCCCTCATCGTAGTATGCACGCATACATCTGTTGTAATGCCTGTTAGTATAATATTTTCGATGTTATTTTTTCTTAAAATTAAATCCAGGTCGGTGGCATAAAAACTCCCTTTGCCCGGTTTATCGATAATAATTTCGCCGGACTCCGGCGCCAGTTCCGGAATAATTTCCCAGCCTTCTTCGCCGCGAACTAATATTCGACCGGAAGGACCGGCGCTTCCAATTTCCGCTCCAATTTGTTTACTTCTCCAGCGTTTGTTCTCCGGTAAATCAGACAGGTCGCTGCGGTGGCCCTCCCGGGTATGTATGATCGTAAACCCCTCTATCGAACGCACTTCTTTCAAAAGGGTTTGAATCGGTTCAATTGCGCGTCTGGTTAATGCAAGATCATACCCCATGCTGTCTACATATCCGCCTTTTCCACAGAAATCCTTCTGCATATCAATTACGATCAATGCGGTATTCTGCGGTGTAATATGCTGGTTAAAAGGCCAGCTGTAAGGTTGTGCCTGAATACTCATTTTTAACATCCCTCTTTCTATTTACTTAATTCCTGTAAGATAACGTCTCTCGTATTAGAGAGATGCTTTACTAACAGATCGAGTGCTTTATTTGTTTCTTTACGGTAGGCAAAGGAAATAAGCTGCTGATGCTCTTCATAAGACAGAGGAAAAGTTTCCAGATTAGAGGAGGAAGAAGCATAAATGTTCATATACGCTTCTACAGATCCCCATATGTCCCGCAGCGTAGACAATAAGGATGGCGAATCCGCGTAGGAATAAAACGTTAAATGAAACTGCTTATTTAATTTTCCCCATTCTATGTCGGGATTGTATTCCTTCCCCATCTGGTCAATTATCTGCTGGAGATGCCCGCTTTTTCTTCATCAATATGAGGAATAGCCCACTCCAGTGCCAATGTTTCCAGGCGGATGCGGATCGCGAATATATCTTTAACATCCTTTGCCGAAAGCTCTTTTATTTTTACGGTGCGGTTAATAATCGATACAAATCCATCTGAATGAAGTCTGGCTAAAGCCTGTCTTACCGGCATCATGCTCACCTGATATAAGCCTGCTATCTGCCGGATGGTTACTTTATCTCCAGGCATGAAATCACCTGAGACAATCTGCAGCCGTAATTTAGCGTAGACTTCGTCCGCTTTTGTTCCACCCGCCACCTGTAACTCTTCCATTCTAAACATCCCTCTCTATCATTCTCTCTTTTTGTGATCACAGTTTAATTAATGTCACCTTATCGAATTACATATTTCCCCGCCACTGGTCTGTCAGAAATGCTGACAGTCAAATTCCGTGCTGCTTTTATCGTATGTTTTTTTGAAAAAACGATTATTCAGTCCCATATATAGAAGGTATTTTTTTAAACAGCAGATTTTCAAGAATGTTTGTCAGACTTGCTGACAAACTTCCTTTTGATTTCGTTTTATCATGCTACTATCAAACCTAATCAGTTGTGATCACAAAATAAGCCATTTAAAGGAGAGAAATTATGTCATCATCTATTCAGGAAAAACATGATGTGCCCGTTGGAAAAGATCAGAGAGAACCCTTGTATAAACCTTCGCTGATCTGGCTTGGTTTCGCTGTCAGCTTTATGAGTTTTTGGGTAGGAGGCGAAATTGAAGCAGCCCTTGGAATGCCTAACGCACTTTTTGCGATTTTGGCAGGAAGTGGATGTTTGGTTATTTTTTCAGGGTTTATAGCGGTTATTGCCGCACGCACCGGGTTTTCTTTTCCGATGATGGTCAAAGCGACATTTGGCGTGAAGGGAGCCTGGATTCCTATTCTAATCACCGCTCTTATAGTTAATGGCTGGTTTGCATATCAGCCCTGGCTGATGGCTGATTTAATCTCTGTTTTATGGGGCGGCAATACAATCATCTGGGGATTTTTATTTGGTATTTTGTTTCTGTTGTCTGCTTTATCCTACCGGTTTATGGTCTATCTCCGTTACGTTGCTATACCTGCTATTTTGATCATGGCGCTTTATCTTATCTTTGCTATTATCGTCCCTGCCGGTGAAAGTGCATGGATCAGCACACCGCAGGAGGCGCAGCCCTTCAGCCTTGGTATTAGTATCGCTCTTGGACTATTTGTCGTAAGCGGTACGATGACGGGAGATATTGTACGATATGCGAAAAATAGTTATCATGCCGTTATCGTCACGTGTATTGCTTTCTTTGTAGGCAACAGCGGCGCGCTCTCCCTTGGAGCTCTTGCCAGTGCAGCTGCTCCCACCATTGATTCGTATTTTGGTATGACAGCGATAGCGGCCGGCATACCTCTTGTGATTGCCGTATGTTTGAGCAACTGGTCTACATCGGACAGCTGCCTGTACAATGCAACGATGGGGTACGCTAACTTAAGCTCTAAAATAAAATGGAAACATGCCGTTATTTTTGGTGGTGTATTAGGATCTTTTATTGCAGCGACCGGCGTTATCTCCAATCTGGAGGGCTGGATGAATCTGCTTGGCATCATCGTTCCTCCTATTGGAGCGGTTATTATAGCTGAATACTTTATCGTGCAGAGAAGCGAACAGGAATACAATTCAAAACGAGCAGGCTTCAACGCCTATGCCCTGTCATCTGCCTTAACAGGATCTATTATTTCCTATTTCACGCTTATTACTTTTCCAGCCGTACCTAATGCTGTCATTGGTATCATTGCAGCCTTCAGCATTTACTCTGTATTAGGAAAACTGTTTTTACAAAAAAGAGCTGCTCCCGGCGTCTTTGCCGAACAGCATGCAGCAACGACGGAAGGAGTTAAGCATAAATAAACAGAATAGTTATTGTTTCAAATAATAAAAAAAGCAGAAATCCTCCATTTATCGAGGATTTCTGCTTTTTTAAATTCTGCGTTCCATTAAGTTGATACCGATACCCATGCAGAGAACACCAAACAGAATAAGCAGGGATAAATGGCCGGCCAGGCCGGAAATTCCATATCCAAGCGCCGAAGCATCATGCAGAGCCTGAATCCCATAGTACATTGGCGTTCCCTTGGATAATGCGAGCACAAACGAATTTGACACGATTTCCAGCGGCCAGAAGGCTCCTCCGAGCATCGCCATCGAGGTGACGACAATAGGTATGACTGCCTGCAGCTGCTGGGTTGTCCGGACCAGTCCGATCAGCAGCATACCGACAGAAACGACAGCAAACGTAAAGCAGGCTGTAATAACGGCTGTCGTTCCCAAAGGAATATTAACGTCATAACCAAGCACCCATTCAAAAAAGACAAAGATCATCATAATCTGCAGCATACCGAGTACAAAGCAGTACGCTAGTTGGCCCGCATATACTTCCCATTTTCGGAGCGGCGACACGATCATCCGGTCCCATGTGCCCTGCCGTTTTTCGTCTACTACGTTGGAAAGGCTGAACATAATCGTGTACATGGAAAAAAACAGCGTCATTCCAAACAGCGCCTGCAGGCTGGCGTTATACACAAACCCGCTTTCTTCCCCGCTTACTGAAGTAATCGTTAAATCAAGCGGTGGGTGGTCCATTTCTTCCTGTACCCGTTCTCTCAGATCAACTGTTCCTGTCTGCTCCTCTGCCTGCTGCAGCCTTTGTTCTTCCCTGAAGACCTGATTCGCATAGCTGTCGACCAGCTGATGATTCTGGTCTTCCACCGCAACCAGCATCCGGTAGTCATTTTCTCTTATTTCAAGCGCCAGGCTCCGGCTTCCGTCCATAACGGCATTTCGTGCCTGCTCTTCATCCACCAGTTCAAAATGAAAGGAGTCCGACTCATTGAGCCTGTCTATCCAGCCGGCAGCCTCTGCTTCCTGCACGTCTTCCCCTGAGTATGCATTGACTTCCATCTGCCCTCCCTGGTTGTTGCTTCCTAAGAAAAAGACAAACAACAGCGTAAGCACGAAAAATGTAAGAACGAGATAAGGCTTCCGCCGCAGTCGTTTCCACTGTAAAAAGAATATAGCTTTCATGAGGATACCGACCTCCTTCTCGGAAAGACCAGAAAGCTGATTATGGCTGCTGCAATGGAAACGAGACCAATTTGCATGATCGGCCATGCCAGCTCGCTCCACCCAAACCCCTGCACCCAGCGTATATACGCGTTCATCGCCGCTCCATTAGGCGTCCAGCTTCCAAAGGCACTGATAAAGGCAGGCATACCATCCAGCGGAAAGAAACTGCCTCCGGCAAACGCAAACAGTGTTACAATAACGCCTGTAAAAACTCCTGAGGCCGTATCTGATTCAGTGCGGATAGATAAGGAAGTCAACAAGCCGCCCATACATCCTACACAGACTGCGAGAACGGCAGAAATGCCGAGCATCCCTATCCAAAAGGAAAAAGAAGTTAGTTCAAAGGTTCGAAATACGAGAGCGGAAAGAATAAAGAGAATGGTCAGCTGTACAAAAGCAATTACAGCAGTGGATATAATTTTCCCAGCCAGATATTTCCAGGTTTTTGTTCCGGATAAAATAATCCTGTTGTACACCTGCTGCTGTTTTTCTACGAATGCCTTACTAGCTATGGTACCCGCAACGTAAAGGACAAACATAACGGCCATCCCGATTGAATAGTACTGCATCGCACTGACCGGCTCATTTTGGGACAGCGTTTCGGTGCCGCCGATTTCTATTGAGGCAGCCTCCTCACCGCCGGCTGCTGCAATGGCACTTTCTGCGTTAAGATTATCTGTAAAGCCAGCCAGCAGATCTTCCAGAATTGTTGTATTGATAGAGCCTTCATCACTGACAAGCAGCTCCAGTTCGCTTCCATTTCCATTATTCATTAACATCGCATTCAGCGTATCCTCCGTAAAGTGTTCCGGAAAAGTAAGCACTGCATCTACATCCCCTGCATGAACAGCTGCTTCTGCGTCGCTTTGCTCCATCGTCTGCACGTGAATCATTTCCGCCAGTTCCGGATCTTCCAGCATATTGTTTAATAAACGGACCGGATTCATTTGTTCGGCGGCAGCAGTTAGTTCCCCTTCCGCTTCCGGAGGCATTCCGCTGTTTCTGACCTGCTCCTGGAAAGCCGCAATGCCCTCCTGCTGCGCATCTTCTTCGACTACAGCCAGCTGGATATCAATAGAAGATGTATCACCTTCCATTACACCGCTTAAGGCCGTCCCGAGTATTCCCATGATGATGAAGGGCATGAGCAGCAGTGCCACAAGCTCCGAGCGGTCCCGAAGCATTATTTTAAAATCCTTAATAAGAAAAGGTCTCACGTTACTCCCCCTAATCACGAAGTTTGCGTCCCGTTAAATGGAGAAACACATCTTCGAGTGATGGAACGCTGACGTTCACATTGGTAACCTGGGCTTTATGCCGTTCAGTAATTTGAAAAACCCGGCTTAAAAGGCGGCTTCCCTTAGGTACAATCAGCTTGAGGCCGTGCTCGGTTTCTGATGCCCGCAGAATGTCTTGATGATGCTGGAGTTCGTCATACATCGCAGGATACACCCTGTCAAAATCGATATAAATGGTTTCTTCGGCAGAAAGAATATTTTTCAGCTCCTCCTTTGTGCCGGACGAAATAACCTTTCCATGATCCATAATATACACACGGTCACAGAGCCGTTCGACTTCCTCCATATAATGGCTCGTGTACAACACGGTCATTCCTCTTTCTATATTTAAGTTTCGGATCATTTCCAGAATATAGCTGCGGGACTGAGGATCAATGCCAACCGTCGGTTCGTCCATAATTAAAATTTCCGGGTCATGCAGAAGTGCTGCCGCAATATTGACCCTTCGTTTCATGCCGCCGGAATACGTCTTAACTATATCTTTCTGGCGGTCTTCCAGCCCGACCAGCCTGCACACCTCCTGTATTTTTGCTGCCAGTCCGGCTTTGCTCATACCGTACATCCGGCCGAAGAAGAGCAGGTTTTCATAGGCGGACAGCTCTTCATATAATGCGATGTCCTGCGGTACAATGCCGATTACCTTGCGGATCGCTGCCGGTTTTTTAATCACACTGCTTCCGTTCAGCTTCACGTCGCCGCTGCTCGGCTTAATGAGTGATGAAATAATGGAAATAGTCGTTGATTTCCCGGCTCCGTTTGGTCCAAGCAGACCGATCGACTCGCCTTTTTCCAAATAAAGATTCATTCCCTCCACTACATTTCTGCCCTTAAATGATTTGGAAACATTCTCTACCTCCAGCATAGACGTACCTCCTTCATTTGTAGTTATATGTAGTATATAAACAAAAAGACAGTGCTCCCACTGTCTTAGGTCATCGATGCTGTATTTCCAGGATGACTTTCGTCATTTCTTTACACCATCTGATTGCGGATCGCATAAATCGCAAGCTGAGTCCGATCCCGAAGCTCCAGCTTATCAAGTATGACGCTGATCTGATTTTTTACCGTGCCGATAGAAAGATGAAGGGTATCTGCTATTTCTTTATTGTTCATTCCTTTTCCCACGCAGCAGATGAGTGCCACTTCCCGTTCGGTCAGTGATGGATCCAGAAACTGTTTTTCCTGAGGGCTTCGTCCGATTAAATTAGGAAGCACCTTGGCTGCGACATGGCTTTCCAGGACGAGTCCACCTTCCAGGCAGGTGTGGATGGAGCGGATCAGCTCTTCTGTGTCCGCATTTTTCAGCAGGTAGCCTCTTGCTCCGTTTTTCAGCGCTTCAATCGCATACTCATCGTCGTTAAATGTCGTGAGCATGAGAATTTTCATACGCGGATAGTCTTCGTGCAGTTTTTTTGCAGCTTTCAGTCCGTCCATAACCGGCATACGGATATCAAGAATGGCGATATCAAAGAATTTTCCGCTCTGGCAAAGCTCGATGGCTTCAAGGCCGTTTGCTGCCTCCCCGCTCACCAGCATGCTCTCGTCCGTTTCAATCATTACTTTCAGTCCCTGTCGTACCATGTTCTGATCTTCCGCCAGCAGTATATGAATCAATATCTCCACCTCCTTCCTGTTCCAATGGCAGTGTTCCCGTTACAATAAATGTCTCTTGATATGTTTCTACTTTCAAAGCGCCTCCTGCTTCCTCCATTCGTTCTCTCATGGAAGAAAGACCAAAGCCTTCCTTTAAAGAATTTCCGGATTTAACAGGGTTGCTTACAATAAACCGGAAAATATGGCCGGCCGGAGCTTCAAATATGATGCTTAATTGATTGGTACTGCCGTGCTTCATGGCGTTCGTAATTGCTTCCTGTACGCCTCGATAAACGGCTATAGACTGCTCGTTGCTTAAAGGGGCAGTGAGTGCTCTTTCTTTAATGGTAAAATGGATCGTCACCATACTTTCTGCTTCCAACTTGCGGATAAGCAGCAAAATCGCCGGGAGTCCCGCACTTTCGTCACGTTTCAGTGATTTCACAGCCGATCTTGTTTCTTCCAGACTTTCATTAGCAAGCTGTTTCAGCGCCTGCAGCTCTTCCTGCTTCTCCGGAGCGTGCTGAATTCTAAAGACTTCAAGCTGCATTAATAGAGCCGTTAATTTATGGCCGACCGAATCGTGGATCTCTCTTGCGATTTGGGTTCGTTCTTCCCGGCGCACCGCCTGCTCTCCTGAAATTAAAGAGCGTTTCATCCGGCGGAATTCTGTAAATAAAACTTCATTTCGTTGGGACAGCCGCTGCTCTTTCATAAACATAAACTTATACATCGTTAATCCTGTACCGGCCGTTAGTATGTACAGCAGAAAAAAGCTAATGTTACCCGCCAGTCCGCCCAGTGCTGCAAGAACAATAAGTACGGCACCAAGTCCGGCTGCATATGCACCAGGCAGATAAAAAACCGCCAGTCCGCCGAGCAGCGAATAAACGAGCAGCAGTTCATACATAGGCTCCGCAGTTCCCAACGGAAACGCTGCCGCGCCGGCGAGCAGGCCCAGCAGCAGGATAAGCCCGGCCTGCGCTTTCAAATGTTCATCTGCGAGTGGAAGCAGAAAAAACGCGGTAAAGAAGAAAGCCGCCAGCAGGACTTTCAGCGGAAGCTCTATTAACGAAGATGGGGTAAGTAAAATGGATGCCCATCCTCCCATCAAAAGCAGGAGCCATATCCAAAACTGATGCCGTTCGACTATATGCATCGTGATTCACCCCGCCTCAGGTTTTTCTTTAACATTATCATATATAAATAATAGGTTGGTTTATTAATTATTAATTTAGTATAGTACGTGAAATTATTTACGTTATTACCTTTGTTCACACCTCCAGCAAAAAATACAGTCTGTTTTTCCAACTGTCTTTTTCTTATAGTTAAACGATACTCATAGAAAGAGGTTTTTTGTCATGAAAATAAATGCTCCTAAGATCCCGAACAATCTTTTTCCGAAAGAATTTAATGCTATCTTGACAGAAGAAGACCCGGAGCTCGAACTTTGTTCCATTTCGGATTCTTCCTTTGAAGCGGAAAAGCTGCCGCGGGCCCGCTTGTCGAAGATGATTATTAAGAACTGCCGGTTTGCACACACGGTCTTCCGGGACATTGACTTAACGGATGTGGAGTTCGAAAACTGCGATTTCTCCAACGCTGATTTGAGCCATTCTTCCATTCACCGTGTCGTGTTCCGCAGCTGCAAGCTGCTGGGGGTCAACTTTACTGAATCCCGGATCGGCCATGTGTCATTTGAAAACTCCCTTTTAAACCTTGCAGCGTTCAGTGAGTCCAAATGCGAAAAAACGGTCTTCCAGGACAGCTCACTGGTGCACACTGATTTCTATGACTGCCTCTTTAAAAATGTCGCCTTTCAGTCCTGCAATATTACAGATGCCAACTTTGAGAAAACGTCCTTAAAGGGAATCGATATCAGCACATCTACGTTTGATTCTCTTACGATATCTCCGGAAAATTTATTCGGCTGTAAAGTCTCCAGTTACCAGGCCCTGCAGTTTGCAGCTCTTCTCGGGCTCGACATTGTAGATTAATTTTTTTCTATTCCATAAAAAAATTCTGTCTGCGTTTTTAGCACGCAGACAGATTCGTGTTGTCCATTTCTTTTACAGCAGCCAATCGGTTTTCTTCATGTAGCTCACAGAAGCTGCAATAAGTAATGCTGCCAGCAGGAAACTTACAATAACTGGGGCTATAGCGATATCTGCTTGTATATCTACTGCTGCCTCCGGCAGAATTCCAGGTGTCCATGACGTTAGTTCTCCAAACATGGAAGCTGACAGATTTAGTAAAAGCAGCGTAATAAGCGCTCCTGCTGCGGCCACACTCGTACGTTTGCTCACTGTACTCCAGACAAGTGCTGTCGTAACGACAAATAGCAGCCACACCCAATAGACAAATACCGAAATAAAAATTTCTCCTGCCGGCAGCGGTTCAAATAAAATACCAATGTAATATATTGCCGCAGCGCTGCCCAGTGCATAGCTTATTGTCGTTATGCCTAATGCTGACACCCACTTTGAGAACCAATAGGCGTAATAGTTCGTTGGTTTGCTTAGATCAGTATTGCTTCCCCGCTCCTGCGCTCGCTGCTTATACTTCCCATAAATGCAAGAACGAGAATAAATGTGCCAACTTGAGTGAACTGGCCGAGTGTTTCACCATAGACCTGTACGGCTGTTGGTGTTGGAATCGCGATAAGTGTATTTTCCGGCAGGCCGCCAAACTGTTCAAGAATATCCTCCATATAAAAACTAGAGACCGGCTGCATAATCGCCAGCCCAATGAAAAACACGGGAAGCCATAACCAGCGGTAGCTGCGGAACGTCTCCAGGAGCTCTTTTCTTAATAGCACGTTAAACATGTTCCATCACCTCACGAAACAACGTATCCAATGACTGGCTGCCGGCAGTTAAACTTCGGACCGCTATTCGATTTTCTATAAGACTCCCCATTACTTTTGCCTGCATCGCGCTTTCTGCTGAAGGTCCTTCTATTTCTGCTTTTGTTTCACTGACATAAATGGTCCACTCCGGATAATGCTTCCTCAGAAGTTTGCCCCAGTCATCGAGCGGCACGTCCGCATGAACGGTAAACGTTCGATTCGACGACCCGCTCATGAGCTTATCGAGCCGTTCAAAGGCTGCTATCTCCCCTTTGTTCATCATGAGAATGTCATCAGCAATCTGCTCTGCATCGTGTAAAATATGGGTGGAGTATAAGATAGTAGTTGTTTTCTTCAGTTCAGCAAGCAGCAGAACAATGTCTTTTCTTCCCTGCGGATCAAGTGCTGACATCGGCTCATCCAACAGCAAAAGCCTGGGTCGGTGAATAATAGCCTGGGCAATACCAAGTCTTTGTTTCATGCCCCCGGAAAATTCCGAAATCCTCTGCTCAGTACTTTCCTGGAGACCTGTCTGTATAAGTACCGTCTCCGCCCGCTTTACCGCTTCTTTACGCGGTAACCCGCCAAGCTCCCCTGCCATCGTTACATATTCGCAGGCATTCATCCAGCCATGAAAGGTGGGGTGCTGGGGCAGAAAGCCGATTTCCGTGCGCACATCCCGGACCGTATCGTGCATCACAATCCGCCCGGCGTCCGGCTTCATGATCTCAGCAAGTATATGAAGCGTGGTCGTTTTCCCTGCACCGTTCATACCGAGAAGAGCTGTGATCTTATGAGGCCGGAGACTAAAAGTAATACGTTTGATGATTTCTGTGCCTGCCATTGTTTTTGAAAGGTTTTCCACACTAATCATGGGATGATACTCCTTTTGAGCGGCCGAAGAGAAAATAAAGAATCGGGCCGAATGTGCTTACGAATATAATAATAAATGCCCATATCCACTTCCGTCCGCTCTCCTGCGGGCCGCGGTAAAGATCAATAAGAGCTGTCCCCTTTAATAACAGATCTATGACTAGAATGGGCAGCAGCAGATAAAACAAATCAGTCGTCATGAGTAAGCCTCCTCTCCCTGTAGGGAATGATATATTTAATATAAATAATGTAGACGATAAGCGGGGTCGGCACATTAAGCATGCCCCAGATTCCCCAGAACCAGCGCAGGCGGCCGTTTCTACGGCTGTGAATAAACAAAAATGTACTTTGGGCAAACAAAAAGAAAAATATCAAAATGTACAGCCATATAGGAATCTCCTGAAGTTCATTCATGCTGCAGCCTCCTCTCCACAATTAAAAATCCAATTCCCAGCACCGCGGCAGCTGCTTGAAAAACAACGAACACTAGAGGCTCACTTGCGATGAGCAGAATAATACCGGTAATGAATATAAGAGCGATAATGAAAAAAATGTACAGTTCCTTTTTTTGTTTTTGGCGGGTCTGCTTCACCTGCGTAACCATTTCACTTAACGTTGGTTTGTCACCCGGGCTGGATTCTTCCATTACCGATAAAGATTGTTTTAATCGTTCCTTCACTTCATTGTCCTTCATTGGAAAGCTCCTCTCTCAGACATTTAAGAGCAATATTAAGCCGTGATTTTACGGTCCCGATCGGAATCTTGCAGATGGCAGCGATGTCTTCGTAGCTGTATCCGTAGTAATGCTTTAAAATAACAGGAATTCGGTGTATTTCCTTCAATTTCTCCAAAGCTGAGGTGACAGTCAGCCAGTCATCGGATGACTGGTGACGGAACTCCCATTCGAGTTGATGCTGATTTGTGAATTGTTTAGCTCTTTTCTCTTTTTTTTCTCGTCGATCCATAGGTTCGTTCCGATCTGTATTAACCAGGTTGATACTTTTGCTTTCTTTGGATTGTATTGTTTAATACGTTCAATTGCTCTGATCATCGTCTCCTGCGTCATGTCTTCAGCTACCGCCGGATGCATGGTCAGCTTTAGAAGGTAGTGATAGACGAAATCATACTGCTCAAGCAGAACCGCAGCCAACGCTTCATCGTCTCCTTTTATTGCGCGCTTTATTCGTTCCTCTGTTTCATCCATTACGTCACCCCTTCCGCTGCTTTTCATTAATAGTACGATGAACGTATGCATTTTGTTCATTTTTATTTTATATAAAAGAAAACCGCTATTTCACTTTATTATGTGATCCCTGAATCGTGCAGTTAAAGGCAGGTATGTTTTATAATAAACACTCAAAGGAGGAAGATCTATGACTGTAACTATTAAAGCATTTTTGCAGGCGGAATCTGGAAAAGAAGAAGCCTTAAGAAAAGAACTTAAAAAAGCAATCGCTCCATCGCAGGCAGAGGCAGGCTGCCTGGAGTATGTATTATATGAATCAGAAGCGCAGGACGGGGTGTTTATCTTTTCGGAAAAGTGGAAAGATGAAGAAGCCGTTCAGAAGCATATTCAGAGTGAGCATTACCAGGCCTACCGTGAAAATACAGCGGATCTCGTCGTTTCACGTGAAGTGTATAAAGTAAAACCGGTAGATTAAATAAAATGACGATCTGATAAAAAGATAGAAACAGGACCAGGCGGAAGCTTTCGGCAGGCCATGTCTCAGCTAAAGAGAAGAATAATACTCTCTTTATCTTCACCGATGGCCGTTCTGCCTGAGTCACCGCCTGGCCTTTTTTAAGCTTGCAACAATCCTTATTTTCTACAGACAGAATCCATTAGGGTAACGGAAAAACCTCGTATTCCTTTCAACAGGAATACGAGGTTTTTTAATAGACTTTAAAATAAAATTCACAAAATAGGTTTTGGGACAGCCCACTTTTTCTATTACTGAGGTTTTGCTTTTTTCGCATGGGCCGCTGCCTTCACTTCTTCAGGCGTAGTTCGATTGTCTTCCGCTTCTTTCTTCGTCGCTTCATCTCCGCACACGACGTGGTCTACTTTATTCTTAAATGCTTCGTACCCCTGCCGGGCGACTAATTCCTTATCATTTTTGTTCCGCTCGTCGCCAAAGTACGTAGAATCCATGCCGGCATTATGGTGAAAGTCCGTATTGGTCGCACCGGGAAGCATCGCTGTTACATTGACTCCTGTTTCTTTTAATTCTTCTCTCAGTGATTCCGCAAACATAAATCCAAATGCTTTAGAGGGACCGTATACTGTTTCATACGGGGTTGGCAGCGTCGCCGATACAGAAGACACGAGCAGTATATTTCCCTCTTTGTTTGGAACCATATCCTGCACGACGCGTTTTGCCATATGCACCGTTCCTTTAATATTAATGTCGATTAACTTTAACTCTTTTTCTAAATCATTTTCCAGGAAGGAACTGCCCATACTAACACCAACATTCAACACAGCGGCATCCAGCTTTCTATTTTTGCTTTTTACAAACTGCCAGAATGCTTCCACTCCTTCATAGGTAGAGGCATCGGCCTGGAGAGAATATGCTTCCACTCCGTAGCTTTTGATCGTCTTTTCTGCTTCAAAAATACGCTCACTCGAGCCTGAAACCGCTATATCATATCCATCCTGCGCGAATAATTTTGCTAGTTCCAGCCCCAGTCCTGAGGAGGCCCCCGTAATCATAACAAATGGTCGTTCGTCAGCCATGCTATTTACTCCTTTTGTATTTAAATTAGGAACATGTGAAAAAGCACAGCTGGACTCTAATTAGCTGTGCTTCTCTCATAAAAGATCGGTGTGCAGCTTCTATTATTGGTTGAGGCTTTTCATCTGCTCTGCGGGATAACGCTCTCCGGCAAAGGCACCGCGGGGTGCTATTTTATCAATTTGTTCAAGCTCCTGCTTTGACACATTCACCTGCAGCGCTCCGAGGTTGCTGTCCACATATTTGCGGCGCTTGGTTCCCGGGATGGGTACAATATCTTCTCCCTGAGCAAGAAGCCAGGCTAAAGCAAGCTGGGATGGTTCGCAGCCTTTTTCTTCTGCCATCGCTTCTATTTTTTTTACCAGATCAATATTTTTCTGGAAATTTTCGCCCTGGAAGCGTGGATTGTAACGGCGAAAATCGTCTTCCTCCAGGTCATCAAATGTTTTAATCTGTCCGGTCAAAAACCCGCGGCCAAGCGGACTGTAGGGAACAAATCCAATGCCAAGCTCCCGGCATAATGGAAGAATCTCCTCTTCCACGTCCCTGCTCCAGAGCGAATATTCTGTCTGCAGTGCGGTAATGGTATGCTCCTGATGCGCTTTTTTGATTGTTTTCGGGGAAGCTTCCGATAACCCTAAATAACGGACTTTGCCTTCTTTGACAAGTTCAGCCATGGCGCCCACGGTCTCTTCAATCGGCACCTCCGGGTCCACGCGATGCTGGTAGTATAAATCAATATGATCAATACCAAGGCGCTTTAAGCTGTCTTCACATGACTGCTTCACATAGTCCGGATGACCGTTCACTCCTTGAAAAGAACCGTCCTCTCCCCGAACGTTGCCGAACTTTGTTGCCAGAACCACGTCATCGCGGCGGTCTTTAATCGCCCGGCCGACCAGTTTCTCATTGTGGCCGACGCCGTACATATCAGCTGTATCCAGAAACGTTACTCCCTGATCAAGCGCGTACTGTATTGTTTGAATGGATTCTTCATCATTTCCTGTACCGTAAAATTCAGACATGCCCATGCATCCGAGCCCCAGCGGTGATACTTCAAGTTCTGATGTTCCAAGCTTTCTTTTTTGCATGTTTTGTCATCCTTTCTTTTTACGTACTTTTGATTCTCTAATAATATTTCGTAATCGTTGTACATAAATAAGCATTCCTCTTCTTTTTTTTTAAACCTTTCTATCAGAAAGATGGGTTCCGCAAAATAAAAAGGATTTTATTTTAGTGGATAATAATGGAATATAAAGTTATAATTGCTTCTGTAAAAAATCATAACCAACCGAGAGACATTCAGGAGGACATAATGGACAACAGAAAATTCAACGAATTTGCAGACAGTACGGTAGAACAGCACAAGATTCCCGGTACGATGATTGCCATTCAAAAAGACGGTGTCGATACCTTTAAGAAAGGATTCGGCTACCGCGATGTTGACCAAAAACGTGAGGTAACCAGCCAGACAGTATTCGGAATAGGAAGTATTACAAAATCAATGACCTGTACTGCCATTCTGCAATTACAGGAAGCCGGAAAACTCTCCGTTCATGATCCAGTCCTCACCTATCTGCCGGAGTTTCAAACCCCCAATCCAGCGAAGACTAAGCAGATGACCATCCATCATTTTATGACCCATTCTTCCGGGATTCCTCCCCTGCCAACTTTATTTTATGCGAATAAAAACAGCATCGAAGCCGAAGGATCCAAAGAGCAGTATGAGGCAATGGGCATCAAGTGGGATGAGAATGGATCCATTGATACAAATGAAGAGCTGCTCGCTTTTCTTGCTGCACAGGATTACGATCTTCTTGGAGAACCGGGCCAGTATATGAGTTATTCCAACGATGCCTACTCTCTTCTTGGTATTATTATTGAACGGGTGAGCGGGCAGACTTACGCTGATTATTTAATCGAGCATTTATTCAAACCACTGGGAATGAAGAATACCTTTTTGCTCCAGATACGCTTCAAAACAAAAACGAGGTAACCCTTTTATATACCCCGGAAATGCGCGGAGATAAAGTAGAAATGGCCGCCTCCTCTCAATGGTGGGATGCGCCTCCTATGTATGCTTCCGGCTACGTTAAATCAACAGCGGATGACATGCTTCGTTACGGGATCTTTTTTTCAATCATCATCCGCAGATTCTGACAGAGGAGAGCATTCGTTCCATGATGTTTCCTCATATTCAAATGCAGCCCGGCGTATACTACGGCTATGGATGGATGGTTTCTCCCGACTATTTTGGCACCACTCTTATTGAACACAGCGGCGGGATCAAAGGAGCGTCTGCCTCTTTTGCGATTCTGCCTGATAAAAATATTAAGGGAGTCTGCTTAACCAATGTTGCTGGAGCACCAGCGAATCCTATTCTGATTGGTGGATTAAATATAGTAAGCGAAAGAGAGCCGGAGGAACATTATCTTTCGTACGAGGACTATGAACCGAGTAAAACAGAGCGTCAGTCTATGCTCGGAATATACTCAAGCCAGGAAGGAATCAAGGTGGAAATTAAGGAGAGGGAGGACCAGCTTATTGTTGCTTTATCTGGAGCAGAAATCCCGGCACGATCTGTCGATCCCTTCCAGCTGACTATTCCTTTTCAGAGTCAGGTTATTTCTATCGAGGGAATACGTACCGATCACGAGATTGACCGCATCCATTTTGCCGGACGTCAGTTAACAAGAGACGCATGAAATAAAAGGAGAGAAGACGCTGAATAAAGCGTCTTCTCTCCTTTTTGTATTGCTTTTATTTTTCTTCCTGCTTATGCAGTTCCAGTTCAAGGTGAATTTTTACATCTTCTCCGACAAGAACGCCGCCTGTTTCGACTGTCGCATTCCATGTCAGACCAAATTCTTTCCGATTAATAACCGTCTCACCGCTTACTCCTGCTACGATATTTCCACTCATCGGGTCCTTGCTCTGCCCTTCAAATGTAGTATCAATAGTGACTTCCTTTGTCGTTCCTCTGATCGTAAGATCTCCCGTCACATCGTATTGACTGTCTTTTGTTTTTGTAATATTTTTCGCTTTAAATGTAATGTTAGGATAATTGTCTGCATCAAAGAAGTCTGCGGATTGGAGGTGGCCGTCCCGATTTTCTTCGCGTGTGTTTATGCTGGCAACCTTGATTGTTATTTCTGCCTCGGAATTTGTTAATTCGTCTTCGTCTAACGTGAGCGCTGCATCGAATTCTTCAAATGTGCCTTTTACTCTGGAGATCATCATATGCTTTACCGAAAAACCAATTTCACTGTGTGCAGGATCAATGGACCATACTGTTTTTGTCATTCATAATTCCTCCTGTAATGTTATTTAAACGATATACGATACAATCATATATCGGCGGAACCTGTGTTATGTTAAATAAAAGTTGAGCCCTTTAGCTCTTCGTTGGGAAACAGCGTGGATAAAGTAAAGAATCGAAGCTGTCCATTTTCAATATGTATTATCCTTACCCCAAAAAGCTCACTTTAAAAAGCTGTGCTTTCTCACGAAGCAATTACTTCAGGCTTTCTTCCCTGCCCTTTTTCTTCCCATAATAAGAATCACGGCGGCATAGACCGCGCCGAACACTAATCCATTAGCAAAGGACTCCCCTACATCCGCGAAAAGGGGCTGTTCTCTGAAAGCATTTATGACAATCCGAAAAGCCATTGCGGCCAGGGAACCAACAATCGTATATAGTATAAACAAACCTATGTATTTCATGTCTTTCCTCCTATCACCTTTCTTTACCATAAAATAATGTTTCGTTTGGTTTCTGTCCTGCTTTCTTCTTTTCCCCTTCTTTTGAAATAAATAACAATAATTAAACTAACTAACTTCAATAAATTTTATATAAATTGAAAGCAACCTTATTGACTTTCCCGTATATTTTAGGTAGTTTATTTAATGTTGACTAAATCGATAGGTTTTCATAAAGGAGGGATTGGCTTGAAGCAGTTACTAAAAAAATATTTCGAAACATCCTTAATCAAAAAAATTACCGTCGCTCTTATAGCCGGTATTGCAGTTGGACTTATATTTGGGGAAAATGCCTCTGCGCTTGCGCCTTTCGGCGATCTGCTGATGCGCCTCCTGCAGTTTATTATTATTCCACTTATTCTATTTACGCTGATCGTTGGGGTAAACCAGACTACAATTGAAGGACTCGGCCGCATGGGCGGAAAAGTATTCCTGTATTACGTAGTTACTTCCGCGATAGCGATTATTGTAGGAACGACAGTCGCCAGTCTGTTTAATCCCGGTACAGGGCTGACGCTTGACGGCAGTGAAAGTTTTGATTCGCCTGACAGCCCGGGATTAACGGAAGTGATTTTAAATATTGTACCGGAAAACATTGCCGTTGCTTTCACGGAAATGAATCTTCTCGGCATCATTTTCACCGCCATCGTTTTTGGGGTCGCCATTTCCTACCTGCGCTCTTCCCCCTCTAACAGAGATATAGGAGATAAGCTTTACCGCGGAGCGGAAGCGTTAAATGAAATGACTATTACCGTCATGAAAGGCATTCTTCAGTACATTCCATTTGGAATTTTTGCCATTATTGCCGGTATCGTCGGTACGCAGGGCGTCAGCACGCTGCTGTCTCTCGGTAACTTTATACTTGTGCTGTATGTTGCGCTCGCCGTGCAGCTAGTCCTGTATATCGGACTTCTGCTTGCGGCGAAAACAAAACTCGGGTCATTTTTCCGGGAAGCCCGTACGCCGATGCTTACGGCGTTTGTCACCCAGAGCAGTACAGGAACCGTTCCTATTACGCTCAATGCAGCGAAAAAACTCGGCATCAGACAGAGTCTGTACGGTTTTAGCATTCCGCTCGGCTCTACAATTAACATGGACGGCGCAGCTATACGCGTGGCAGTATCCGCCGTATTTGCCGCTAACGTCATCGGAGAACCGCTTGGCTTTGTCGCCATCCTGCAGATCGTGCTGATCGGTACACTTGCTACTATCGGAACAGCCGGTGTGCCGGGTGCCGGGATCATAATGATCGCCACCGTCTTTACCCAGCTCGGCCTGCCGATGGAAGCAGTCGCCCTGCTTGCAGCAGTCGATGTACTGATCGGAATGGGCGCCACAGCCTTAAACGTAACCGGTGACCTGGTGGGAACAAAGGTCATTGATAAAACAGAGAAAAATAAAACAGAAGCAGAAGCATAAACAAAACGAGCAGACAGGCCGCAAAGCCCATCTGCTCGTTTTTTTACTGCTCTTTTTGCTGCTGCTGCACAGCTTCTTTTAATTCCTGAAAGCCCAGCTTCATATTCAAATAGTCATCAATCATCTGCGTCGTGCGGTCGAGCTCTTCTTTATCTTCATTCGTCAACTCATAGCCAATTTCCTGAGCCAGCTCCCGATGGGCATCCGCCAGAACATTCTCCGGAAACCCTTCGATATTCTGCTTCATGATAGTCAAATCAATCACCCGGGTTAACTTATAATCGAGCATAGAAAACCTCCTCACGGTCTGAGATATAGTGTGCTTAGGTTTTCTATTCCCGGTTTGTGAGGGTTTAAGCATACTTGCTTTAAATGTTTTTACGAGTAAGAATAAATGAACTTATGATGCGGTTCACCACGATTTATCCTGAAATTTTAATTTTTTCTTCTTTTAAAACGCACACAGCCCTTAGGCCGCGTGCGCTTTTTTTATTCTCGTTAAACCAAATTCCCCTGCTTTTTCTCTTCCTGCTCTAAATTCAGTGCTTTTGCTGTAGATTCGTGCAGCTCGTCAACCAATTCGGGATGATCGGAGAGCTGTTTGCCGTAGGATGGGATCATTTCTTTGATCTTCGGCTCCCAGCGGCTGGCTTTGTCCGGGAAGCATTTCTGCATTACTTCGAGCATGACGGCGACTGCCGTAGACGCTCCCGGCGATGCGCCGAGAAGTGCGGACACGGAACCGTCGGCAGAACTGACTACTTCAGTGCCAAACTGCAGCGTGCCTTTGCCATCAGCTGTGTCTTTGATTACCTGCACGCGCTGACCGGCAACGAGAAGCTCCCAGTCTTCGCTTTTCGCTTCCGGTACGAAGTCACGAAGTTCTTCCATCCGCTGCTCTTTATTGAGTCTGAGTTGATTGATCAGGTACTTCGTAAGCGGCATATTTTTCATGCCGGCCGCAGACATCGTGATCAAATTGTTGGCGCGGACAGATGTAAACAGATCCATATTCGATCCTGTCTTCAGGAATTTTGGAGAAAAACCTGCGAATGGACCGAAGAAGAGCGATTTCTTCTTTATCAATCAATCTCGTATCCAGGTGGGGGACAGACATTGGAGGTGCCCCAACCGGCGCCTTGCCGTACACTTTCGCACGGTGCTGTTCGACGATTTCCGGTTTCTTGCATACCATAAACATGCCGCTCACCGGGAATCCGCCGATGCCTCTGCTTTCCGGTATACCGGTTTTCTGAAGAAGATGAAGGCTTCCGCCCCCTCCGCCGATAAATACGAACTTCGCCTGGTGATGTTCCGTTTTTCCAGTCTCCAGATTCTGTATCTTCAGCTTCCATCCGCCGCCGCTTACGCGCTTAATGTCTTCCACCTGATGCCTGAACTTCATATTAACGTCCTGACTCTCCAGATGATTAAACAGCTTTCGCGTTAAGGCGCCAAAGTTCACGTCAGTGCCGGCGTCGATTTTCGTTGCAGCGATCGGTTCGTTGAGCGAACGTCCTTTCATCATCAGCGGAATCCATTTTTTCAGTGTTTCCGGATCCTTTGTGTATTCCATTCCTTGAAACAATGGATTCTTTGACAATGCATTCAGTCTCTTCTGCAGGAATTCCATATTATCCTCGCCCTGCACAAAGCTCATGTGCGGCACCGGCATAATAAAGTCTCTTGGATTCTGAATCTTTCCGCTGGTAACAAGGTAGGACCAGAACTGCTTGGAGAGCTGGTATTCTTCATTGACCTTAACGGCTTTGCTGATGTCAATCGACCCGTCCGGCTTTTGATCCGTGTAGTTAAGCTCACATAGCGAAGAATGGCCCGTGCCTGCGTTGTTCCATTCATTGGAACTCTCTTCGCCTGCTCCGCTCAGTCTTTCAAACATTGTGATGTTCCATTCCGGCGCTACTTCTTTTAAAAGCGAGCCGAGGGTGGCGCTCATAATGCCCGCACCAATTAAAATGACGTCTGTAGAAGTATGTTCTTTACTCATGTTATCGCCTCTATACCTTAATTTTATTTGAGAGGATGTAAGCGTTTTACTTTTTGATATTAAACAGCGTCTACTGTACATCCGCTTCATATACACACAGTTACCTTATTATATTGTATCACCATAGAATGAAGATGAGAATACCGGGTCGTGTTTTAATACAGGAATTATTTAACTTATTGTTATAGTATACAATAATCATTCTCCAATTTCTATGTTAATTTCTTCACGTTCATTCTGCCGCTTTCACTAATATGGTACGATGATTAAAATACACTTAAGGAGAAAGTATGGGCCCATTAATCGTCGAACATCATACATTTACCAGAGAAACTATTGGCTCCATGCCTGTACAGGCATTAAGCAATCAGCCTGTTATCTATATTCTGTACGGAGGTGATAAGCCCACGGCTTATATCGGCCAGTCCGTGCAGGCGGAACGTCGCCTGAAGAACCACCTTACCAACCGTAAGCGCAGCGGTCTCAACTCGCTGCTCCTATTCGGTCATGAGAGATTTAATCAGTCGGCTACATATAACATTGAATCCAATCTTATTAATTACTTTATCGCAGACAATCAATACATGCTGCAGAACGTCAGCCAGCGTGAAACAAGAAAGATGCATCAGTACTATCAGAAAAGCTATTACAATGACACCGTTTTTCAGGAAATCTGGGAAAAGCTGCGCAGCCTGAATATTGTTTCCGAATCCCTAACGTATTTAGAGAACAAGGATTTGTTTAAGCTTTCTCCTTTTAAGGAGCTTTCTCCGGAGCAGGCTGATGTAAAAGAAAAAATGCTCGCCTACTGTAGGAAAAATATCCGTGACCCGGAGCATCGCGTGTTCATTATTCAGGGAGATGCCGGTACCGGCAAAAGCGTGCTACTGAGCTCTCTGTTTAATACGATTCAGGATGAAGCCGGCGACCAGGGCTCCACGCTTTATGAAACAAAAAACTACCTGCTCGTCAATCATGCGGAAATGCTGAAAACCTATAAAAACATGGCAGAAAGCCTGCCTAATTTAAAGAAAAATAATTTTGACAAGCCAACATCGTTTATAAATAGAATGACCAAACAGGATAAGATGGCTGATATTACGCTGGTGGATGAAGCGCACCTTCTTCTCACAAAAGAAGATTCCTACAATAATTTCAACGCTCCCAATCATCTGCAGGAAATTATAAAGCGCAGCAAAATCACTATTATTATATTCGACCCAAAACAGGTATTGAAAATAAAAAGCTACTGGAATGAAAAGCTGATGCGTGAGATCAGCAGGCAGTATAAAACCAAAACGCTGCCGCTTACTTCCCAGCTGCGGATGAACGCGGATCAATCCGTGGTGAACTGGATCAATGCTTTTCTTGATAAACGGATATCTGCTTTTCCACGGCACCGGCTGGACGACTATGAATTTAAGCTGTTTGACGATCCGGACGCCTTCCGCCGGGCGATCGAAGAAAAGAATGATCAGCACGGCCTTTCCCGGATCGTATCGACATTCGACTACCTGCATAAAAAAGACGGCGGCACCTACTATGTCGATGAAGACGGCCTGAACATGCCTTGGAACCAAACCGATGATAAAAAAACGTGGGCCGAGAGCCCTCAGACGATCAAAGAAGTAGGTTCTATTTATACGGTTCAGGGGTTTGATTTAAATTATGCCGGAGTCGTCATCGGTCCTTCTATAAGCTATGACGAAGAAACAGACAGGCTGGTCGTGGATACAACCAAATACCAGGACAAAGGTGCATTTGCTTCCCGGAAAGACTACACGGAAGCCGAAAATGAGCAGATGAAAGAAGAGATCATCCTGAATTCACTTAATATGTTAATGAAGCGGGGCATTCGCGGCCTGTTTTTGTACGCGGTCGACCCTAAGCTGAAAAAGAAACTGCGGGCAGTAAGCAAAGGAGCAGACAATGAGCGATATTAATCATTTAATAGAAGAAATTAACCAGTTCCGTGATAAAAGAGACTGGCGCCAGTATCACAATCCAAAAGATCTCGCGATTTCCCTATCGATTGAAGCCGCTGAGCTGCTGGAGGATTTTCAATGGAAAACGAGCGCCCAGGCGCTGGAAGCAAACGGTGAGAACATCCAGGAAGAAATCGCCGACGTGCTCATATACGCATTGATGCTGTGCTCAGATCTGGATCTTGATGTTAAAGACATTATCGAGCGTAAACTGGTTAAAAACGCTGTTAAATATCCGGCGGACTAATCTGTAGAATACGACAAAAAGCCGCCTGGCATACAGGCGGCTTTTATAGGCTGTCGAGAAATTATTTATTTCTTATATGTATACATAACCTCGAATCTCTTTAACGACTACTTTGCTGAAAACAAACAAAAAAAGAGACAGGGGCGACTCCTGCAGAACAGCCATCGGTGAAGATAAAGAGGTCGATCTTTTCCTCTTTAGCTGAGGCATGGCCTGCGGAAAGCATCCCCTGTCCATGTTTTTTTATAAAAACACGTATTTTTGTTTTTTAACATGCAGACATATAGTGTGTGCAACAAAACACCTTTCTTTATTTGAGCGCCTGCTCCACACGTCGAACTAAATCAATCGGAATCTGGCCTGGAGCAGAGCTGCTGCTTCCCACGGCAAACGTGAGAACTGAGCCATACTGCCAGCCGGCAAGGCGGGTAATCCCTCCGAGCGGCCCCATAGCCATGGTAATAATTGGCATGTCAAGAGAACCGGTAATCTCTTCGGTCACATCCAGCAGCTTCAGAACATCGGTGTTTTTCTGCGGCATGACGGCAAGCTTGCCGTAGTCCGGCTTCTGCTCCGCCATTTCCTTAAGCATTTGTATCATCTCTTCACGGGAAGGCGTTTCCTGGAAGTTATGATAGGATAAAATGCATTTGATCCCATATTCAAGGCAGGCGTTCTGCACGCCGGCCACCCGCTCCTTGTTATTGCTCCATTCGTAGTCCAGGGCGCTTACACTGCCGGAGGCGGCTATCTGTTTAAGCAGCTCCACCTTCGCTTCCTCTTCTATATCAATCGTTTCTCCGCCTTCGTGAACGGAGCGGATCGTAAATATAATCGGAAGCTTTCCAGCCCGCTTTCTAATCGAAGCAGCGGTTGTTAGTACGAGGTCTGTATCAGCCAGCGTCGCTAAATGATCAGCCCGCCATTCCAGCACGTCGGGCTCTTTTGGTAGAATAATATCCAGCTCCCGGTCCAGCTCTTCCGCCGTTTTTCCTACGAGGGCGGTACACACGGTAGAAGTATATTTATGTAGATCCAGGCTTTGCGCTTTTGTAGTCATAATAGATGTACCTCCTGCTTTTGCTTTGCAGCTTTTTGCTGCGTTTCTCTACATCTTAGTTTATCGGAAACAATCCGCTGCTGTAACTACTTTCTTTAAATATTTATAGGTCAGGATAATAATACATGAGATAATAAGTTTTATTCGAGGAGAAGGAGGAGACTATGAGGCCGATCATCATTACGTTGTATTCCAGTTTAATAGTAATCTATACCGTCTCCCGCTTCTGGGACAATCTGTTCTTCTCCTACGCTGTAGGCATTTTGGCTGTCCTTTCGCTCGGTGCTGCCTCTTTTTACGCATCCGGCCTGTACAAAAAATCAGGGCTCGTCTTTCTTATTCTGGCGTCTATACTGTTCGTCTATAATGGAACCGCCTGGAGCTCATTCTTTTTATATTTTGATTCTATGATCGGTATATTATCTTTGTTTTTCGTACTGCCTTTTTTAAATTCCATTATTCGTGCCGGCCAGTACGATACGAGCCTGCGCCGGCTTCTGCAGAACGGGGTTCATGACCTGCATACGCTGTATACGCGCAGCTTTCTAATTTCCCACTTTTTGGGCCTGTTTTTAAACATAGCTACGGTCTCTCTGGTCCACCGGACGTTAAAGCCATCTCTATCTGGAATGAAAACAAAACTGGCCGATATTTTTTATACACGGAGCATTCTGCGCGGCTATGCCCTTTGTCTCGTGTGGAGCCCGATTGAAATTATGGTGATTATTTCCCTTGATTTAACAGGATACAGCTATATTAACGTGGTACCATTTTTAATTCCGCTCGTTCTGCTGATGTTTTTTTCCGATTGGATCTTTTCACGTAGACAATATAAAAACCTGCCGCTTGTTATGGAAAACAGCGGCAGCATCCCCTTAAAAAAAATCTTAAGAAAAACAGCACAGATGATGGGCATGCTTTGTGTGCTTGTCCTGACTGCCACTCTTTTTGAATACTTATTTGAGAAAGGATTTTTATTTTCCGTTGTTTTGTCCATCGTACCGATTGCTTTTATTTGGGCGCTTTTGATCAACAGGCGCCGACGGTATTTGAATATCGCGGTTTCCCGTATTTAAGGAACGTACCTTTTTTCTTTCCAACTACTTTTTTATGTTTTTGAGCGCCGGTTTTTTTGTGGAAATGCTGTCAGCGTCTCCTTTTATTGCTTATCTGGAAGCAGTCTTTCTGACTAACACCGAGCATGAGCTTCTGCTGTTTGGGTTGATCGGCCTCTATTTTATTCTGGCATCCTTCAGCGGGTTTCATCCACTTGTGTCCATTGCCCTGCTTGGGGAAGTACTCTCCTCTGTGCTGGCTGATATTTCTTCTATTTCCCTGGCGCTTGTGTTAATTACGTCCAGTCTCGCGACAGCTATTTACAGTCCTTATAATTTATCTGTATCGCTTTTGGCCGGGCAGATGAACCTCGTTCCTTTTCAGCTGAGCTTTTGGAATCTCCCATTTTCATTGTATTTTATTGGATCAAGTATACTAATTGCTTATGGACTCACCTTTATTCTTTAATTTGTTGACTAACAGATAAAAATAACAGCATATCTCTTGATATTGTTGAGTTATTTCATTATATGTACACTATAGACGAACGAATGTCCTCTCTATATACTTAATATAACCAATCTATTACGTATAAGGAGAAAAAAGCATGACCTCCACCGTTATTATCTATTTCGTCATTGTCTGCCTTGCATCCGTGTTAAGTACGTTTTTATCTATTTATGGTTTAGCACGGTTCAGGCACGCTCCGGGTGGTCGCTTTTACATTATCGTTACTGCCCTGAGTGCATTGTTCACTTTCGCTTATGCCCTGGAGATTTACAGCGTTACTTATGAAGCCATGCGCTTTTGGCTGCGCATTGAATACCTCGCCCTGCCGCTGCTGCCGGTATTTATTCTTCTTATGGCTGTAGAATACTGCGGATACAAAATACGCATGTGGATGTGCGGCTTTCTTCTAATTATTCCAGTGATTACTATAGTAATGCAGAATACGAATGAACTGCATTATTTATACTATACCTCTATGGGCGTTCTCGTTAACAATCCGTTTTCCGTCGTTTATCTGCAGCACGGGCCTTTTTATCTGCTGCACACCGTGTTTTTTTACAGCTGCGTTTTTATTAGCATCTTGCTTCTGCTCAATCAGCTGCGCACTTTAGTTAAACCGTTTCGAAAGCAGACCTATTTAATGATTGTCGGCCTTTTTGTGCCGAGTATCGGCGGCCTGCTGAATGCAGCGGATGTAGGACCGGCTAGTATTGATCTCGTGCCTATTTTTATGAGTCTTTCATTTGTGTTTCATGCACTCGCACTTACCTCGCTGCGGATGTTCGATGTGGCGCCTATCGCAAGAGATATTGTATTTGAGAGTATCGAACAGGGAGTTCTCGTCCTCAACGCCAATGATATTATTATTGACTATAATACGTCCTTTACCCGTCTCTGCCTGAATATTCCAGCTTCCATTATTGGAGATTCCATTACTGACGTTTTACAAAAACACGATAACCTTATTGCCGCTGTGAAAAAAGGAGAAGAATGTGACGTATCTCTTCAGATAAAAGAACAGCTCACTTATTTCCATGTTCATTTTTCTCCTATCTACAGCAAAAATAACCGGCATGCCGGTACAGTTATTACTTTTTTGAATATCACCGAGAGAGTAGCCATGGAGGAGACGTTAAAGCATTTAGCCCGAACGGACGGCCTTACTCAGATGTATAACAGAACATACTTTATGGAAGAAGCCGAACACAATCTCGGTCTGCCTTTGTCCTCTTCCGGACAGGCATCGCTCATATTGTTTGATATCGATTATTTTAAACAGGTTAATGACACGTATGGTCATGATACCGGCGATGAGGTATTGACAAGTATCGCCCGGATCACTAAAAAACACCTGCGTACAACGGATATTGCCGGCCGCTATGGAGGAGAAGAATTTATCCTGTGCCTTCCCGGCACTTCAAATAGAGAAGCGGTCGATATTGCCAATCGGCTCCGCCTGATTATTGCAGACCATAAAATCATTTCCGAAACGGCGCCTATTCAGGTAACGTCCAGTTTCGGCGTTGCCCATATGCTTCTTGATTCCCATTCCGATCCTGCTGCAGAGCTCCGTGAAGGAATCAAAAAAGCAGATCTTGCTTTGTATGAAGCCAAGAGGGAAGGGCGCAACTGTGTACGCGTCTATCAGCCTTCCCTGCCACAGCCGGCAGGGGCAGACAACTACACATAAATGGCTGGTTTATTAATTTTTAGTTTTTTTCCCTTCTTTTAACTATTCTTATATGAATAACCATACCATTCGTTATATAGATCATTTATACTGTATATAGTTCTATATAAAATTTAGAGCTGAACTATCTGCAGAAAGGGGTCGTAACGATGGGAGAATTAAACATTTATATGAGCGCTGTTGTCTTCAGCGGCTTGCTCAGCCTGATGCTCAGTTTATTCGCCGTGTTTAAAATTAGAAGCTCTCCCGGCGGATTTTATTTTATTCTAGCGGCGCTCGCTACGGCCTTGTACTCCTTTTCTCATATGTTTCGTTTATCTGCCTCTTCTTTTGAAAACATAAGATTCTGGCTGAATGTGGAATACTTATTCATTCCGTTTATTCCGCTTTTCATTTTACTCATGTGCGTCCGCTATGTCGGACTAAAAATACCATCCTGGCTGTTTCAGCTGTTGTGCGCACTCCCTGTTGTGACAACCTTAATGCAGCAGACAAGCCACCTGCACACTTACTTTTATTCTTCTGTTTCGTTTGAAAACAGCGGGCCGTTCCCCGTACTAAACTTAGTTCCGGGCCCATGGTACTATATTCACGCCTTTTTCGTTTTCTTCTGTCTGCTCTCCAGCGTCCTGATTTTGCTGCATCAGCTGCAGAGTGTGTCGCCAAGGTACAGAGTCCCGACCCTATTGATGGCTGCCGGCATCTGTATTCCGATTCTTTCCGGTATTCTGCATGCGTATAATCTGCAGCCGGCCGGTCTCGATTTAGCCCCGGTTTTTCTGGCTGTTTCCTTTTTGTTTCATGGAACTGCCCTTATCATGTTTCCTTTTTTTCTCGTGGCACCTATTGCCAGGGATCGCGTATTTGAAAATATGAAAGAGCCGGTAATCGTTCTGAATAAACAGGACATGATTATCGATTATACCCGCCCTATGCAGAAGCTGCTGCCGGTACTAAATCAAAGTGCCATCGGGCTGCCGGCGGATAAAGTGCTAGCCGGCCAGCCGGAATTTCTTAAAATCATTTATCAGGAAAAAGAAGAAGATTTCACATGGGAAACAGAGAATACTTCTTATCATTTCCAGCCCCGCTTCTCTTTGATTTATGATAGAAATAATACCGATATCGGCAAAATCATTACGCTGATGGACGTTACCACCCGGGTTGAAATCGAAAAAGAACTTAAGGAGCTTGCGACCATTGATTCTCTAACAATGCTTCTTAATAAAGCGGCGTTTATTGAGCAGGCAAATAATGCAAACAAAGCATTGAGCCGCAAAGGCGGTTATATCAGCATGATTATGTTTGATATTGATTACTTCAAGCAGGTCAATGATACGTTCGGCCATGAGGCAGGCGACCGTGCGCTCCGAAACGTAGCGCTGACTGCCAGAGACAATTTGCGCTCATCTGATATTATCGGCCGGTACGGCGGAGAAGAATTCATTATCTGCCTTCCGGATGTCCCGATGAAACAAGCATTCAAAATTGCCGAAAACCTGCGCCAGAAAATTGCTGCTTCTTCTATTACTATCGATGACCAGAGCATTACCGTCACTTCCAGCTTCGGCGTAGCTTCCACGTATACTTCAGCCGGCTTCTATCCGCCACCGCTCTGTCCCGTAGCAGAGCAGGCAGACAAGGCGCTGTATAAAGCAAAAAGCCGCGGACGTAACTGCGTGCAGTCCAACCTGCAGCTTGCTTCCTCCCGCCGGCCCGAGCCCGAAAAAAAACGGAACCTCTTTTAAATAAGAGGTTCCGTTTTTTTCAGTGCTGTTTTTGTTCAAATTCTTCCCGGATGCGACTGAGTCCCTCTGCGGATCCCGCAACCTCTCCCATAGCATGTTCTATTTCTTTCATGACTGCTGCAAATGTTCCCAGCTCCATTTCGATCTTCTCATTTTGTCCCTTCGATTCTTTCATGGCTGCTAGAATCTCCGCGAAATAACGATCTGTTTCCACCATACCTTCTGTGCCGTCCTGGACGAGAACATTAACTTTATCAACAGAAGCGGAAACATTTTTCACCTGGCTGTTCGTTTTGGCAATCAGGTCGGATACGGTGGACGTGGAGTGTTTGGTCTGGGTGGAAAGAGCCCGTATTTCATCGGCCACGACGGAAAATCCTCTGCCATGTTCGCCGGCCCGGGAGGCTTCAATAGCTGCATTCAGCGCCAGCAGGTTTGTTTTTACCGCTATATCCTGAACGATATCGATTACCTCATTAATCTGCCGGGATATTACCTGCAGTTCTTTTGAGTCCTGCAGGATAGTATCCATGCTTTGTTTAATAAATGCCATATTCTCACTTTGCTGCTCGACCTGGAGTTTTCCGCTGGCAGAAAACGATTCTGACTTATCGGCAAGCTCCGATCCCTGCTGGGCGAGACACAGAATATTTTCCGACTGGATGGTTGTTTGTTTAATAGAAGCACTCGTTTCCTCTGAGATGGCGGACAATTCTTGAGAGGTTTCGCTGACCCGTTCAATAAACGTATCTTTTACCACCTGATCAGCCAGGCGGATCCGTTCGTTTTCCTCTTCATAGGCTTCAAGAACTATCTGCTGTTCAAAATTAATAAGCTTGCTTATAATTAGAACTGCCTGCGTGAGGTCTTCCCTGTTTTCAATATGATCCTGGGCTATTTTTGCCAAAGAGTTCAGCAGATCCTGAAACGCAGACATATACCACTTTGTTTCCAGCCCGATACGGACATGGGCATGGGCAATTCGTTTTCTTTTTACCAGAAAAGCATCATCAATCGTTCCGTTAAACAACTCCACAATATGTGTTTTGAGCGTCGTTTTCAGACGTTCCACGTGACTGTGCTGTTCTATAATCGCTAATAGATTCGGCTGTTTCGTAATGTTGCCGTAAAACTGTTCGGTAATCCATTCTATATTTTTTTCAATCAGGGGTTGGAGAGACTTCACTACGGTAAGATCTGCTTCGTTTAAATTAATAATGTGCAGCTGACGGTTCATGTCGCTGCCCGGTGGGATGGACAGTTTTCCCTGCCCTTGATAAACAGAGGCGGCCGCGGTTTCTTTTTTTCCTGACCTCAGCCAGCGTGTTTTCGTTTGAAATGCCATTTGATAGTCTCCTTTATCACGTATAATATAGTATCAGGCCTTTTCTTTATTATCGGTAAAACAACGGAATAATTTATCTATATTAGTTAGATGCTTCATTTTTCACTATTCTTTGTACGGGAGGTTTATATGGCAGACAGTATAAAAGGCATTTACAGTCCTGAATATATTGAACGGCTCGGCCGGACGCTTTCTACTTTCTCTACTGCCGTTTCTGTGACAGATTTTCAGAACGCGGTGTACGGAAACGATTGGGAGCAGCTGGAGTTTAAACAGCGGGCTGCGAGAATTGCCGAATCCATGCAGCGGGTGCTTCCTGATGATTACCCGGCAGCAATTGCAGTACTCGATAAAGCCGCTCCTTCATTTGGAGGACTTGAAGGTATTGTGTTTCCTGAATTTGTCGCACGTTTCGGCCTTGATCACCAGGAGCGTTCCCTGCAGGCGCTGGAAACTTATACACGCTATTCCAGTTCTGAATTTGCGATTCGGCCTTTTTTAAAACAAGACCTCTCCGGCACGCTCGAACGAATGACGGTCTGGGCAAAAAGCTCGGATGAGCACGTCCGCCGGCTCGCGAGTGAAGGCAGCCGCCCGCGCCTGCCCTGGGGAGAAGGAGTCCCAGCCTTAAAAAACAACCCGGATCTTACTCTGCCAATACTCGAAGAGCTGGCTCAGGATCCTTCCAACTATGTACAGAAAAGCGTAGCCAATCATTTAAATGATATATCTAAAACCCATCCCGATTTATTTATCGAAACGGTGACCCGCTGGAAAGAAAAAGGGGGACGCACCGGCTGGATCGTCAAACATGCCTCGCGGTCCCTTTTGAAAAAAGGGGATCCCCGGATACTAGCTTTGTTTGGTTTTTATCCCGGAAGCACAAGCGTGTCTGAGCTCACCTTCGTTCCCCGCCGCCTGTCTATAGGGGACAGTGCCGAATTTTCATTTGTCGTGTCGGCTGAACAGGAAACCAAAGTGCGGGTAGAATTCGCCGTCGACTACGTAAAAAGCAGCGGCCGCCGGACACGAAAGGTGTTCCACGTCACAGAAACCGATATGGCACCTATTACATCAAGACGGTTTACCAAACAGTTATCCTTCCGGCAGCTAACGACCCGGATCCATTATCCGGGTCAGCACACGCTTGCCATTTTGATCAACGGTGAAGAAAAAAACGCTGTTGATTTTGAACTGATCGATACACTAAAAGAGCCTCTTCCTTAAAGCAGGAAAAGGCTCTTTTTATTTATGTTTTCTTATAAGCTGCGTGAGGCTGATCTGTAATAAACATGTGGCCCGGTTCATGGGTAATGGCAAGTGCAAGCTTTGCTTCAAGCAAGGCATTCTGCGGAGTTACCCCGCAGGCCCAGAATACAGGTATTTCTCCCGGATGGATCGTTACCGGATCCCCATAATCCGGGTGCTGCAAATCCACAATGCCGAGATCTGCCGGACTTCCAATATGAACGGGAGCACCATGGACATCAGGATAATACGAAGTAATACGCTCTGCCGTTTCTACGAGTGCTGCCGGAATCGACCTCATGCTGACGACCATCTTCCCTTGAAAAAGAAGAGATTCTTCTGTCGGTACAGATGTTTTATACATCGGAACATTGCAGTGCTCCTCCATATGCCGGATGGGCACCGACGCTTCAATAAGAGCGGCTTCAAAGGTAAAACTGCAGCCTATGAGAAACGTTACAAAATCCGCTTCCCATAAATCTGTTATATCGGTGTGCTGTTCTGCGTATTCCCCGTTTATATAAACGCGGTACTTCGGTACATCACTGCGGATATCAGAGCCTGCTGCCAGGGAGGAAATCCATTCTCCAGCGGGAATTTCCTCCAGCACAGGACAGGACTTGGGATTCAAGCGGGCGAACTCCCGAAAGGCCGCTGCCTCTTTTTCCGGAAGTATCACTACATTCGTCTGGGTATAGTCAGAAGCCATACCCGCTGTCGGTCCGGTATGCTCCTGGATTCTTATCTGCTGCCGTGCTTTTTCTGCCGGTGTCATTGTTGGTTACCTCCTTCTTACTCAGCCGGTGTCGTATTGAACCAGCTTTCATAGTTTTCCGGAATAAACATGATTACATCCGGCAGCTGGAAAAGCCCACTCAAGGCTGCCCTGAGAGGGCTCTTCTATTACTTATACAAGCCAGGCACTCTGCTCTTAAAAATAGGAACTTCTTCTCTTACCCGTTTGACGCTTTCCAGATCCAGTGTATTCTGCAGGACTTCTTCTTCATCCGGAGTCCCCTTGGAAAGTACACCTCCAAATGGCTCTATAAACATAGAACGCCCGGCAAACGTAGTTCCGTTGTAGGAGCCGATACGGTTACAGGTAACCACGTACATTTGATTTTCGACAGCCCGGGCTACACTAAGCGTTTCCCAGTGGGCCGCACGTGCTTCCGGCCACTCCGCCGGAATAAATAAAACCTGGATTCCCTGAAGAGCCAGATCCCGGATAATTTCCGGAAAACGCAGATCGTAGCATATCACCACGCCCATTTTAACACCGTCCAGTTCAAACGCCTGTACGCTGCTGGTTCCACCGTTCAAGTACTTTGGTTCGTCAAGCATAGGGACGAGATGAATTTTATCGTATTCGTAAACAACGGTTCCTTTTCTGTCAATGATCACGGCCCTGTTAAAAATCTTCCCCTCTTCTTTAACCGCTATCGATCCGCCAATGAGATGGACATCATACTTTACTGCCAGCTCTTTGAGAAAAGAAACGCTGGGACCGTCAGGCGGCTCTGCCAGCTGATCAAGCTCCTCCAATGCATAGGCAGTCGTCCACATTTCCGGAAGTACAATAATATCTACCGAAGGTCCGGCATTTCGTTCAAACCATGCCTTCACCTTTTCTCTATTCCTCGCAGGTTCTCCGGGAATAATATTCATTTGAAACACTGCAATATTCATATAAATTCTCCTTTGTTTTACATCCTGCTGTCTGCTTTAAATATACCCCTTTCCATTCCAACGTAAAACTGAATCTCACCAATAGATACTTCTCTATAAAAAAAGCAGAGCCTGATGGGCCCTGCTTTCTATTCCTTCTCGGTATTACTTCTGCTGCTTTTCAATGAGTTAATCATCATTGTGATAGCGCCGTCTCCGGTTACATTGGCGGCTGTTCCAAAGCTGTCCTGGGCGAGATAAATGGCAATCATCAGAGCTACGGCTCCTTCGTCAAAACCAAGCATCGCCGATAATACTCCGACTGCCGCGACTACTGCCTCCCGGAACTCCGGGGGCTGCCACCATCATCACGCCGAGCGTCATGATAACGGGTATCATTGCAAGAAAGCCTGGAAAAGCGAGACCAGGATACACGTACATAACGGCCGTAGCGGCTGTTACTATCGTAATCATGCTTCCTGATAAATGAATGTTGGCACAAAGTGGAACGACAAAGTTTGCTACTGCATGCCGCGCCTTTGTCTTTTTGACAGAGGCTAGCGTCACCGGAATGGTAGCGGCGCTGCTCATCGTTCCTAACGCCGTGAAATACGCGGGAAGCATCGTTTTTAACAGCACAAAAGGATTGGTCCGGCTCATGGCTCCAGCAATGCTGTATTGGATAAGAAGCCAGGCTATATGCATTCCCACCGCCAATAGGAGAACAATTCCAAACACGCCGAGCGTCTGAACGACGGTACCCTCATAGCTCATTTCAGCAAACACGCCTGCTATATAAAAGGGAAGCAGCGGGATAATAACTTTCCGGATAGACAGTTCCACAATGGACTGTCCTTCTGTAAAAAAGCCCAGCAGCTTCCTGGATCCTGTCGCTGCAATTCCAATACCAAATACGAAGGCCAGTATGAGAGCCGTCAGTACATCAAATACCGGCGCAATTGTGAAATCAATGAAGCCTTCCATTTCTGAAGGCTGTGCTGCCTCCCCGCCTGTAAGTCCCAAAGCGGGAAGCACAAAAATCACTATACTTAATGCAAAGGTACCTGCAAGGATAGTAGAAGCGTAAGCTGCCCCGACTGTTGTGCCGAGTATACGCCCTGCCCCTTTCCCAAGAGAAGCAATCCCTGCTGTAATGAAAAATAAAATAATTAAAGGAACCATAAAAAAGATAAACGTTCCAATAATTTCTTTTATAGTAACCATCAGACGTACGATAGTTTCGTTAGCTGCAAGGCCTATAAGGACACCGGCAGCAATTCCGGCAAGCAAACGAATAATTAATTTCATATGTATCCTCCAATAACTGCGTTAAACTCTTCATGCACCCCTCTCATTCTACCGATATTCCATAAACAAACAATCACTTTCGCCAATTTGTCATAAAGAGAAAGACATTTTCTTCTTGTGAGATTCTATGTTTGTTTTTTTTATTGATATTTGACGTATACTACGGCAAAATGCTTGAGCATATCGTGAATGGTCTGCTGATCATTGCCAATGTGCTGCAGCATACTCATTACTTCTTCCTGCTCTTGTTCGGAGGAACCCAGAATAACGTCTATCATAAAATCGCTGTCAATCATATGCAGCTTATTGTCGAGCACAAACGAATAGCGCTGTTTTTCTATAGGATGAAATTTAAAAAAAGTCTTAATGTCATTTTCCGGCATATACAGCGGCAGGGTCTACCTGCCTGTCACCACCTTTTCTATTAAATCGGAATGGTTATTATTATGATATAAAACAAATGGCTCCGCAAATAATTCGTCTTATAAACATAAAACTGTAAAAAAACGGCCCTGCAGGGGCCGCACCGGCTTTACTCGTCTTTTTTAAGAAGTCTGCGGATATCGTCTTCCATATCTTTCGGTTCTGTTTTTGGTCCGTACCGGGAAACCACATTTCCCTCCTGATCTACGAGAAACTTCGTGAAGTTCCATTTAATAGAAGAACCAAACATGCCGCCTTCTTCTTTCTTTAAGTATTTATACAGGGGATGTGCATCCGGCCCGTTCACTTTTACTTTGGCAAACAAGGGAAACGTTACTCCGAAGTTCACTTTACACGTTTCCTCCATTGCTTCATTTTCTACAGGCTCCTGGTTTAAAAAGTCATTTGACGGAAACCCTACTACCGCGAGCCCCTCTTCTTTATACTCTTTATGAAGCGCTTCAAGCCCGTCAAACTGTGGAGCCAGCCCGCATTTAGTGGCCGTGTTTACGATAAGCATCACCTGTCCTTTATAGTCAGCTAATGCCTTCTCTTCTTCTTTAGGTGTTTTCACCGTAAAATCATGTACACTCATCTTTATCCTCTCCTTTCTTTATTTACTATAATTAACTTTCAGGGCAACCGCAATGAATCAAGCTTTACGGAGAGCGTCCCGCTTTCTGCCCTGGTGTTGTGATTTGGTACACTGAACAAGTACATTTAGAAAAAGGGAGAGTAATACGCCATGAGTTTTATGATCGTTAATTATGAACTTGCTATAACCGGCCGCCAGCGTGACTTCGGCGCAATTGAAAACTATATACGCACCTCTTATAAGTCAAGAGAGCTGACAAGCTCCTGCTGGATGATCGAAACGTCCTTCCGGCAGACACCTGCGCAGATCATTCAGGAAATTTATTCCCTGCAGGATGTAGATGCAGATCATGACCGCGTCGTCGCTGCCATCGTCAGCCCAGGAAATCCCGGCTTGTATTCCTCCCGTAACGAACGGGCTAATCAATCGTAAGCAGAATTTATTGGAAACTATTTCCTAGCACATATGGTTATATTTATAATCCTTCCCCATAGCTTAATTGATTAGCAGTAGCTGCAGAGAATTCTCCAGACGGACGCTTTCGGCAGGCCATGCCTCAGCTAAAGAGGAAAAGAACAACCTCTTTATCTTCACCGATGGCTGGTCTGCCTGAGTCGCCGTCTGGTAATTTTATGTTTTCAGATAGATTTTTATATAACTTCGATTTTGCTTGTTTCTTAAGATACATTTTAGAAATCAACTTAAATAATAAATATAATTCTTATTTATTTCCTGCTTATTCATATATAGATAGACCAATATGCGGCCAATAATAAAATGCTGCAAATAAAGTTACCATTACAATAGCTATTGTTAAAGGAAAGCCAACTTTTAAATAATCTTGACTGGAGTAATATCCTAAAGAATAAGTAGTCATACTTCCTATAGCTTGAGTAGGAATTAGAAAAGAAGTACTACTGGCCATTAAATAAATCATTCCCAACCATATGGGATTCACATCACTGACTGTACCCAGCGTTAATATAATAGGCATAGTTGAAGCAACCATTGAATTAAAGTTCGTAAAACCAATGCGTATGAAAACAGTAACTACCATAATACATAAAGATAAAAGGAACGGTTTAACATTTTCCATAGGATATACTATATATTGCGCTACTAAATCAATTACTCCTCCTGATTCGAAAGCCAATGCAATAGAAAGACCTGCTGCAAAAAGAAGAGGAATGCCCCAATCAACTTTTTTTCTTGCTTCTTCCCATTTAATTATATCCACGCCTGGAAGAAAGAGGACCACCATAGCTATAAGAGAAATTAATGAAATTGAAAAATGATGCCATTGACTTGTAATCCAACCTATAATTAAAAATATATAAATTATTGTTAATTTCTTTTCTTTAAGAGTGGCTTTTCCCATTTCGTTTAATTTTTCTTTAAAGATATAAATTTTTGTCGTATCTGTATTTTTAATGGGAAACCAGAAAAATAGAGCTATCCAAAGTACCAATAACGAACTCAGTGTAATAGGTGTGATAACAAGTAGCCAGTAAAGATAGCTCCATTGGTAATCCAAAGAAGCTTCGAATAAACCGACTGCATATATGGAGCCGCTTGCCCCAGTCATAATAGCTACAGTAGTTATATAAGGCACAAATGTTATAGATAGTATCAATATTTTACAAAAGTTCTCTTTATCTTTTGTTCGTATTTTTCCAATTACACTTTGAGATATTGGTAAAAGCATCGATAACCTTGCCATAGAGTTAGGTATTAAAAAAGTTAAAAAATAGCCCAACAATATAAAAACAAAAACAATATTTTTTTCATTTTTTCCGAATAACGCTAATGTTTTATAAGCAATTCTTTGATCCAGATTTATATTTTCTACAGCTGCTCCTAAAAAAAGTACTGATACGACTAACCAAATAACTGGTTCTCCTAATCCTGAAACAGCTTCTTCAAACGTAAGAATATCAAAAACTGAAAACAATATCATTACGATAATTCCTGTTATAGGAGCAGGCATCACATTAAAAAACCACAGGCTTATTCCTAATAAAAATATACAGGCCGTCGTTAGTGGATAAGGAGCAGCTTGGTAACTCATTTCAAATTGATTAATTCCTATTAAGATAAGAAAACATGACAGTAAAGTAATCAATTTAAACATGAATCTTCCTCCTTATTTCAAAATTAGAGCAGCAGCCTAATGTGGCTGCTGCTCTTCGTTTTTATGTTGTGTGTACTAAAATTTGATCAAACGTTTTTAAGTCACTCCAATTGTATATAGCGTCGATTAAACTTTTTGTTTTTTCAGACCCTATAACTGGTTCGGCTAATGAAGTGAATTTTAGTTTTATATCTTCATCTTTCATTGGATTATCGATACTGCCAGTTGCGTGTTTAACTGTGTATTCATATACTGTTCCATCTTTTAATGTTAATTTAGTATGAGCCTCGTCTTCCTTAAAATTATTATTTACTACTGGATGTATTTTCTTTCTAAATTCAGTTACGTCTTTAGAATTTACTATATCATCAGAATATTGTTTTTCTCCTGCTTCTCCATATAAGTAACCTACAGCAGCAGAGTGATAAATACTAAATTTACCTTCCAAACCTGTTTTTGGTTCTTTTTTTCCTGTCAGTTCCAAAACATAAGGATTTACTGTGATTTCTACTTTTACAACCTCGTCTGGTGAAGCTTTTTTATTTAATTCAATACAACTGTCAATGGAAGGATGAAGCACAATCCCGCAGGCATATGGTTTAAAACTGTTTTTCAGAAGCTCCCACTGACTCCCCCAATCAACATTTACTTTTTCTAAATCATGTTCCGGGGCCAAAACGTTTGCGAATCCTCTTTTTGCTTCCAGTACTTGTTTTGAACTTGTAAAACCTTTTCTGGCTAGAAGCGCTGATAAAAGACCATTTTGAGCCGCCTTACCAGGATGAAATGGCTTGGTCATTGTGCCAAACATTTCTCTTAACCCGCTGGCCTGAGTTCCAGCTAATCCTAATCCATTCAGCAATTCTTCTTCGTTCATATCCAATATAACGGCTGCAGCTATAGTTGCACCAAATACTCCGGCCGTACTAGTAATATGCCAACCTAAGTCATAATGGCTCGGATAAACAGCGTTACTAATTCTTAGTTCTGCTTCACATCCCAATATAAATCCTAATAGTAATTTATCAGGGGCTACGTCGTATTTTTCTCCCAATGCGAATACTACGGGAGCTACAGGGCCACTTGGATGATGAATCGTATCCAAGTGAGTGTCATCAAAATCAAAAATGTGAGAGGACATACCATTAATTAAAGCTGCCGTCAGCATATCACTTTTTTCTTTACGGCCAAGAACTGTAATATCCTCGCTCCAGTCTAATTCTTCTTTCAAACTCAGCACAATATCTACAGAAGGATGGTTGGCCGCTCCTATCGCCACTCCCAGCCAATTCAGTAAACTTTTTTGCCCATGTAATTTTACTTCTCCAGGAATATCATCTAATTTCGTTTTAAGTACATTATCTACCAAATTTTTTGTTATCATATTATTCCTCCATTTTTTTTTATAGAAACTTCTTCTATTGCTTTCGTCATCGCTTTTCGCACATGATAGCACGTAATTGATTTAGCTAATTCAGGATCCCCTTGCTTAATAGCATCGACTATCATCCAATGCTCAGCTATATTTTTTATTGGTCTGCCTCGCTGGGATAAAGATTTGGACATAACCAAACTGATGTGTGACTGAAGAGTTTCCATAATATTAACTAAATATTGGTTGTTCGATCTTCTCGCTAACTCCAGATGAAAAGTAGAATTAATTTCAGACAACTTACCAATATCATTTTCTTCGGCTGCTTCTTCTGCTTGATGCAAAAGCATTTCTAAAACTTGAATATCTTCTTGAGTCGCTTTTTTAGCTAACGTACTTGCCCCGAGGCCCTCTAATAATTCCCGAACTTCATATAATTGTTTAACCGAATCTGTAGTAACAGATATAACTCGGACTCCTTTATTCCGTTCGTGTTGAACCAGGCCATATTTTTCCAGCTTCCGTAATGCTTCTCTAATAGGAGTCCGGCTTACCCCTAATGAATGAGCAAGATCTCTTTCTGTCAACATTTCTCCAGGAGCTATTTCCCCGGATATAATTGCCCTCCAAAGAGAATCAAATACAGTGGAGTGCTTTTCTGATGAATCGGTAGATTTCATATTGTTTCTCCTTCGTGATACATAATAAATGTTAAGTGAGGTTTTTCTTTTTTATTACGCCTTGAATAATAGGTACTAATAAACTAATGGCAGCTAGTGCTAAAAGCACTATAGAAATGGGACGGGAAAAAATAAACCCAATATCTCCTCCGGATACCACCATAGCTCTGCGAAAGTTTACTTCCATTAAAAATCCTAATACCATTGCTAGCACGATAGGAGTCGTTGGAATATTAATTTTTCTAAAAAAATATCCTATCACTCCAAAAATCAGCATAACCCAAACCGGATACATTGAATTACTATAAGCGAAAGCCCCTAAAATACAAATGCCTCCTACAATAACGGCTAACACATGCTTCGGTATTAATGTAACACGCACCCAAAGATTTACTCCAAGAAGTCCAAAAATGAGCATAATTGGCGCTGTGATTAAAAGCGAAGCAAATATAGCATAAGGAATTTCTGGATTATCCGTAAATAGCATTGGTCCAGGTTCCAATCCTTGTATGGTTAAGGCTCCAATTAGAATGGCTGCACTAGCTGAACCTGGTATACCTAAAGCTAATAAAGGAGCTAAAGATCCAGGTACTGCAGCGTTATTAGCACCTTCTGATGCTGCGATTCCTTCTGGGTTACCTTTCCAAAAGAACTTTTGTCTTTTGATACTCTTTTTGCTTCGTTATAGCTGATTAAGGAAGCAATCGTTGCTCCTGCTCCAGGGATAACTCCAATCACATAACCTAAAATAGGAGCACGAAGCAATAAAGTCATCTTTATTTTTTTAAGAGCCGTCCAGGATCCTTCAAATCCTTTTACTTTCTTAATTTCTTTCGTACTATCCTCCTTTTTTTCAATCATATAAAACACTTCAGATAAAGCAAACAAACCTATTAATGCAGGAAGAAAAGGAACTCCTCCAAGTAAATCATTTGTTACAGCGAACCTTGGTACCCCTTGAATAGGATCAATACCTACTGTAATAATCATTAAACCAAACAACATGGCAATGAAACTTTTTAAAATGGAACCCTGGCCAAGGCTGCTCACTAAACTTAATCCGAAAATGGCTAGAGCAAAATATTCTGCCGGACCGAACTGCAGAGCCATGTTTGCCATAGGGACAGCTGTAATGATAAGCAGCACAGCACTAATCACAGCTCCTATGGCTGAAGCAACGATAGATACGGTGAGAGCTTTTCCCGCTTCGCCTTTTTCAGTCAGAGGGTAGCCATCAAATGCAGTTGCTGCAGCAGCAGGTGTACCAGGAGCATTTAGTAGGATAGCAGTGATTCCTCCACCATATTCCGCAGCTACATATAAAGTAATCAGCAAGATCAATCCCGGTATAGGATCCATTGTAAAAGTAAATGGGATAAGTAATGCAATACCAATACTGGGCGTTAATCCAGGTAAAGAACCTATAAAATAACCTACTAACGTGCCAATTAAAATAACAAATACTAATTCCCAACTCATTAATTGTGAAAATCCCATCATTAGATTTTCAATCATATTTTGCCTCCCTATGGCAATGGTACGCCTAACATCAGGTCAAACCCCACCCAAGAAAAAGAGTATATAAACCCTCCAGTGATAACACTATTCTCTTCCATTGATTTTCGCTGGAAATAACTAAAAGTACGGGTATTAAAAGTAAAGCAGTTATATAAAACCCAATTAACGGCATTAAAATAATAAATAGTATAAAGCTAGCCATAGCGCCAACAATTCTTGGTAATTTATTAAAATTCTATTACATGGATTCTTTTCTTTAATACTTGTATTAAACTAAAAATCGTCAAACATAAAGCTAATATAAAGCATAATGATGAGATAACCAGTGGAAAGGCACCAGCTCCAACATTGCCGCCATCCCATCTAATAGGCAGTAATATGGAGTTGAAAATAAACCAGCCTGATAATAGAGAAATTCCCAGGCCTATAACTACTTCTCCAAGGTATAAATTTATTTTTATCATTATTGTCTCCTTTTAAACACTTCTGCCATTATTCATTCACGCCTAAACGCTCATACCAATCACTCGTCAACTCATCTTGATTTTGAATAAATTCATCATATTCCTGATTTGTCATAGAGCCTTCCTGCATTTGCGCATTAGTCATGTATTCTTGGTACTCCTCTGTTTCCATCGCTTCAATAAATAATTCACTCAAATTTTCTTTTACATCGTCTGGTACATCCGCTGGAGCATAAATACCACGGAACTGTGACCAGTCGGTATCTACATCATATCCGGCTTCTTCGTAAGTAGGCACATCCGGCATTTCAGCAAGTTCTTCTTCAGCCATGACTCCTAATATTCGCACTTCACCACTCTCTACATATTGACTTACTTCACCCGGATTAGAATTTATTACATCCACATGCTGGCCTAATAAAGCCGTGACAGCATCTCCTGTACTTTCATATGCCGTCCAATTCGTCTCTATGTTAGCGCTTTCAGAAAAGATATTAAAAGCAATGTTATGCCCTGAACCAGTTCCACCGTAACCTCCAACATTTAAATCATTTGGGTTTTCTTCCGCATAACTCACTAAATCTTCCAGTGTTTCAAATTCACTGTCTTCATGTACAGCAATAATATAGGGATCAATTTGAGTTCTAGTAATCCAGGAAAAATCTTCTAATGAATATTGATCTGCCAACGTTCCATTTAACAGTCCCATTTGCGACGGTGTCATAGTACCCAATGTATATCCATTATTCTCGGCAGAAGCTATTTCACTCATTTGAGTTGCTCCACTACCTCCCGGTAAATTTTCAATAACTACATTCTGATCAATGATGGTTTCTACAGCGCTTCCTAATTCTCGGGCCATTAAATCAGTTGGTCCGCCGGCACTAGTATGTACCACAATCGTTATATCTTCTTCCGGAAAGTCTGCTTCCTCCGCAGAACCAGATTCCTCTGACTGGCCGCCGCATGCAGCTAACGTAAGCAAACTAGCTGTAACACAAGTAAAAGATGTAATAGCTTTCCAACTTTTCATAAAATCACCCTCCGAAAAATATTAAATGGTATACCATTTGTTTTGAATTATCTATTATATTATTTATTTTGTCAATGAATAATGTTAAAAAACTTTATATACCTTGATTTAACATAAATTTAATTTAATATTTCTAAAATATACTAATCATAATATTATGCATTGTATACCATTTATAAAAATTGCTTTTATTTCATAAACACTCTACGCTTAAATCACGAAGGGAAATTAATAAGAATTATTATGTTTTTAAAGTTTATTTTTAACTTAATTCAGAAAAACATAAAATATTTTACGCATTTGTGTAAACCCAGAAAACAAACTAAGATAACTTCTATAGAACATTGATAGAAAAATCGTTTTCCTCTTTATTTAAGGCATCATCTTTATAAAACATTATTATTTGTACTAGTTTATATATAGATATGATGTATTTATATTTTAACAGTCTGCATAAAAAGGACTGTCCCAAAATAGGATTGTCATGCCATGAAGAAATAAATGAAGAACCCCGCCTCCTTTTTACAAGGGAGGCGGGGTTCTTTTCATGTAGTGGAAGTGTTTATTTTTTCAGCGGATGCTTGTCAACCATCATAAAAATAACCAGGCGCCGACTCAGGCAGACCAGCCATAGCTGAAGATAAAGAAAGGTGTTCTCTTTAGCTGAGGCATGGCCTGCCGAAAGCGTGCGCCTGGTTTAAGTGACTGCATGCTGCTGGTCATGGGTATTTTTTGGGACATCTCCTTTTTTCGTTTATGCTTTTTCGTTAATATACTGAATTAATTCCTGCAGTTCCATGTCTGCCATGGATTCCAGCTGGTGGGACACTTCCCAAACTCCATCGCTTTTGTTACCGTATTCGGAAAAACCACGCAGGCCATTCCCGCTCTTCTTGCAGCCAGGGCACCGTTGGCGGAATCTTCAAAAACGAGGCATTCCTCCGGAGCAAGGCCCAGCTGCTCGGCCGTTATTTGATAGAGAGCTGGATCGGGTTTCACAATCTCTACATCATCTTTAGTATTTATCGTTTCAAAATGATCATATAATCCTAAATTCTTTAAATGACGGGATACCCATGAAAAATCAGAACTTGATGCCAGGCCGACTTTTAAATTTAAATGCCCGGCGGCCTGCAGATAATCATGAACGCCGGGACGCGGCTGCTCAGAAGAAATTTTTTCCACAAACGTTTCACTCAGCCTTTTTTCCAGCTCATCGTGTTCTACGGGAGACTGCAGCTGCTCTTCCAAATAGGAAAAAGGCCGGAATCCCGTGTATGTGCCGATCTGTTCCTGCCACATCGCGAGCGGAAGTTCATGACCGTGCTCTTTGTATATAGCATTCATTACTTCATACTGGTGCGTTTCCGTATCCAGAATCAATCCGTCAAAATCAAATATAACACCTTTAATCATTCCTGCCACTCTCCTTTTGTCCTCTGCATTATAAAATACCCTGCCTTTTCTGGCAATAAAAAAACACACCCCGCCCGGGATGTGCCGTTCGGACTATGCCTCTTGATGAGCTTTATCAATCGTAATAAGTACGACATCCTTCATTAAAAATCGGTGTAGCGTTCCGGAGGAATCATGAAACTGGACTTCATTTTCAGCAAAAACACGGTTGCTGAACGATTCAGACGGTTCATCTGTTTTGACCATATGAACCACGGAAAAATCTTTGGAAAAAAAATAAGTTACGCGGTAATGCATGCAGGCACCTCCTTTTATCTCTACCTCTTCTGTATTCGCTGTACCATCTGGTTATTCCTCTTCTTTATACATAAACGACCATGGCTACTTCGTCGCAGTTGGTGAATTTCGCACAATGGATGCAGTCTTTCCATACTTTCTGCGGCATCGTTTCCTTCTGGGTGATATGAAATCCGCACTTTTCGAAGAACGGTACCTGATAGGTAAGCGACAAGAGTTTTTCGATGCGCCGCTGCTTTGTTTCTTCCACAATCCGGGCTACAAGCTTTCGGCCGATCCCTTTTCCCTGCCCGCTTTTGTTTACGGCAAGCGAACGGATTTCTGCCAGGGAAGGATCAAAGACAGTAATTCCCGCTACGCCGTAAATGGACGACGCTTCTTCTGCCACAAACATTGCTTCTGCTTCTATTTCCTGCTGGATTGCTTCACGGGTGCGATGAAGCATGAGCCCCTGCAGGGCGTAATCGTATACGATTGTATATATAGCTTCTATATCCCCGTGCCGGGCTTTTCTTATCGTAACCATGAACTTTCTCCTTTTATTCATATACTCTTTTATACAGTGTAATAGATAGTAGAAGAAATGTAAATAAATAATCATATATATGTATTTTTATTCAATTTGTTTCGTTTAAAAATATCGTTCTTTTAAACGAATTTTTGTTTATTTTCCTTGTTTTACAGGTATAATAATAGTAGTACTTATCTTCTACTTTCCCCTCCAGTGATTCCATTTTTCCTTTTTTCGTATTTATAAATGTACATGCTGCATTTTAGTGAATCTCACTAACGAAAAGGAGTTGTTGAAAATGGTCTCTTCTCTAACTACTCGTTCCACCAGACGGCAGAAACAAACCCGGCGCAGCGTTTTACGGGTTTCCATCGCTTCAAGCATCGCGGCAGCTGGTTTCTTATCATTATCGAGCGCCGGCAGTGCCTGCGCATGCAGCGAAGATTATCAGGTGCAGCCGGGAGACACGCTTTATGCGATCGCAGCAAAGCATAAAGTAACCGTAGAACAGCTGCAGAGCGTAAACGAACTGCATTCGTATACTATCCGCTCCGGCCAGACGCTTCTCGTACCCGTAGAGGCAGCCAATAATGAGAACGCTAACAAAGGCAGAGGTGTGCCGCTCGATCAGTTTAGAAACAGTAAATCCACTACAGGGAGCTACACGGTGACATCCGGTGATACATTATACCGCATTGCCCGGATGCATAATATGACCGTTCCTGCTCTGCAGCAGTTAAATAAGAAATCAAATACTATTATTCATGTAGGAGAAACGCTGAAAGTAAAGGGCTCTTCTGAAGTACCGGCTGCAAAGGCTGTGTATAAAGTTCAGCCGGGGGATACCATGTACTCGCTCGCAGCCCGTTACGGTACGACGGTCACTACATTAAAGCAGCTAAATAACAAAAGTACTGCCTTCCTCCGCACCGGAGAAAGTTTAAAGATACCAAATGTCATTACGGCCAAGGCTGAGTATATCGGCCAGGGCGATAATCACACGCTTTACTTCCAGCTCAACGGCCGTGAAACGGCAGTAAGCAAGGCTTACAACACCTCATATTCCTTAAAGGAAGGAAGCACGGTGACCCTGCACTACACTACAAAAGGGGCCCGTCCAGCAGTTGTGGCTGTATACTAATCATTAAAAAGGCCTCTTCCATTGAAGAAGAGGCTTTTTTAACTGTCCAGTATAACGCCGCTGCTTGTGCCCCGCAGGACTTCTTTTCCGTCCTGGTTTCGATACGTGGATCGAAGCGACACCACCCTGCGGGCTTCCTGCTTATCAACGGTGAGGATTTCAAGTTCGCAGGTAACCGTGTCGCCGCTGAACACCGGACGCAGAAATTCGCTGTTCAGTTCTCTGGCAATATAATGAAGATCTCCTCCAATTTTTGTACCGATACTGGCCGTTAACAGCCCGTGAACCATAACCCGTCCTTTCTCATCTTCTTCCATGTGGTGTTTCCCCGTGTCTCCTGTTATTTCCGCGAAATGACGCACCTCTTCCCGCTGAAACGTTTTTTCTTCCCTGAATATATCTCCTGGTTTGATCATAGATTCCCTCCTGAATAAATGAATGAGTGTTCATTCTTTATTTTACCAAAAAAAACAGGCACCATGGTAAGCGGGCCTGTTTTTGTTTAATGGATGCGGAGCACTATTTTGCCAATGTTTTTATTGGCTTCCATTTTCCTATGTGCTTCCGGCACGTCTTCTAATGAAAAAACCTCATCCACTACCGGAGCCAGGTCTCCCCGCTGGAATAAATGCATCGTGTGTTTGACGAAATCAGCGGTCAGCTCGGCTTTGTATTCGCTGCTTCTTGGGGTTAACAACGTACCGGTAATCTGGACACGTTTTAGCAGGATATCCATTAGATTTATTTTTTCCACTTCCGCGCCGCCCAATATACCAATCAGTACCCAGCGGCCATCGGTTCTTACACTCGTCAGGTTCTTTTCCCAATAGGATGCGCCGATAAAGTCAAGAATGAGATCTGCTCCGGTGTCATTAGTTTGCTTCAGCACTTCTTTTTCAAATACCTCTGTTTTATAATTTATACTTACATCAGCGCCCAGCTCACGGCAGACGTTCAGCTTCTTCTCCGACCCTGCGGTTACGATTGTCCTGGCCCGGCTCAGCTTGTGGGCAAGCTGAATAGCGGCGGTTCCCACTCCGCTTGCACCTGCATGAATCAGCACCGTTTCTTCTTTTTGAAGTTTTCCAATCCAGTACAGCGTCTGGAACGCGGTCAAAAACACTTCAGGAACTGCCGCCGCCTCTTCAAAGGATAGAGAGGATGGGATCGGCATTCCCCTGTCAGCCGGCATAACCGCGTACTCTGCATAGCCTCCGCCTTCAACCAGCCCCATAATCCGATCTCCTTCGCTCCAGGATGGGCTGCTGCTCTCCACTACCGTGCCGGCTACTTCTATTCCCAGAATAGGATTGTTCATATAGCCCGCTTTGCCTTCGCGTGCCAGGATGTCTGTTCTGTTAATCGCAGCAGCTTCCACTTTAATTAAAAGCTCCCCTTTTCCCGGTTCCGGCACCGGCTGGTCCACTATCTGAAGCTGATCCGCACTTCCTGCTTCTTTTACCGTTACTGCTTTCATGTATAAAACTCCTTTATTTTCGTTAAAAGTTATCAACTTTCGTTATATTCCTTCTTTTTTTCCTCTTGAAACCTTGCTGATTTTTAAAGCCTGAATATGGGTTTATGTGGTAATCTATAATTAAAAGCATATGATTGATTTTTGTTTATAAGGAGGCGGTATCTTATGTCAGGTATTGGCAGCATTCCCTCAAATATGAGTTCCCGGACCATACTTAATAGTATTGGCGAAAACGTCATGCTGTTGGATGATAATTATACCATCATCTGGGCCAATAAACAGGCGTCTGTGCTGCTCGATGAAGCGGCGCCTTTGTTTCACATGCGCGCACCTGAGGATTTTATCGGCGTATCAATTAACTATTTTTATGACTTAAGCGAGCATCAGCTCGATGTGATGAAACATATGCAGCAGACACGGCGGACGCGTATTACCATAAAGAATACGATTGTAGCCGATATCGTTATCACGCCGCTTCAGGAAGACAGCAGCATTATTGGGTTTGTCGTTATGCTGATGGATGTCACTTCCCGTGCGGAGGAAGAAAAGCGTAAAGAGGCGTGGTACCGAAAGCTCTCCATTCCGATTGTACATATCTGGGACCGTACTATTGCCCTTCCGTTAATTGGGGAATTTGATGAAGAACGCGGCGGGCATCTGCTGCATTCTCTGCTGGAGGAATGCAATGCACACCGGATTGAGTACGTTATTTTAAACCTCGGCGCTGTTTATGAATTTGAGGATCGGTTGAAATTTTATATCGAGCGGGTCCATGACAGCTTAAAATTGGTCGGCACGCAGTGTATTATTGTTGGCATGAGCAGTAACCTGGCCATGACGATGGGCAGGCTGGACCGGAACATTCCGACCTTTCCGCATTCCAAAACCGGATTAAAATATGTGATGAAACAACTGAACGATTAACTTTCGTCCATCTAAAAAGCCTCCGGCACAGACCGGAGGCTTTTCTTTACGCTTCATGCAGTTCACCGGCTCCTTCGAAAACGAGGAGTTCTTTTTTACGTTCGATATTTTCAGACGTAAAGCTGCGCCCAGTAAACATGGCATCATCTGCAGTATAGAGTTTTAAATAATATTCGTCCGTATGATGCAGCCCTTCCTCTTCCAGGGTCAACACCGGATCGTACATCTCAAACTGCCAGTTTTCTGCGTGATTTTCGATAGATAAAGTACCGCCCCGGCAGTCTATGAATTGATCATTGATATATACAAGCTTTATCTCAACGTCTCTCATCCAATCAGCCTCCCAAATGATACTTAATTGGTATTTTTCTTTCGATCCTCTTCAAGCTTGTTCAATGACGAAATAATGTGCTTATCTTCTGTATCATTGTTTACGCCTATAGAAGCGATCCGTTCATCTTTAAGCCACTGCGTATAAATTTTATACCCGTTGGAATTAAATTTGTTTTTCGTCTCTTCTTTTGTGGCTTCTTCGTCAAAAAAAAGCCCCGTTCTGCTAAAACGTCTTCACTGTACTGCTTCATAAATATTTACTCCTTTCTTCGAAGTGCTACGATACTTCTTCTTGATTGATTTCGTTTAAAGGCTCGACACCCTGGAACTTATAATTATAAACGCCTTTACTTTTTTTATCACCGTGTACCGGTATAGCTCTTGCTCTTCCCTGATACGTCCCGAATTTATCATTACCAGAGTAAATGGTCAATTCCACGCTTCCATCCGCTGCTTTTTGGAAATCCTTTAAAGCTAAATTCAGATATTGAACATGGAGAATCCATCTGCTGTTGGAATGCCATTCCAGCACCATTTCATCAGCTTTATAGTGAGTTTTGTCATTGATGGATATTTTTGTAATTCCAATTCTTCTCATTGTATACACTCTCCTTTAGGTTATATAAACGCATACCCGTTTTTAAATATCTTATACCAGAAAAGATATTTTATATTTGTTTACATAATATTAATACAGTAAATAAAATGTGTTACTTTTATTTCTGCAGATTATCCGTTTGTATCCCGCCTGATAAAGCCAAAGAATCCGGCCGCTCCGATCACCAGAGATACCAGCATCAATCCTATGACAGGCATAGGTTTAATCTCTTCAACCGGATAGGAGGACACCCACCCAAACGGAGTAAGTTCCCCTACCCAATCAGGAAACTGAAAGATTTCCCCAAAATAAACCGCAATATAGGAATAGCCTAAGTACAGCCAAATCACAAATGTGTACTTAGGAAAAAAGCCAATCAGCAGCACAGCTAGTCCCGTCATGACCCAAAAAGCCGGCAGGTATAGAAAAGCAGAAGCAAACACGGTGGATCCGGAAAGGCTCTCCTGATCGATAGCCAGCACCATCCCCCCTGCTGTCGCCAGCATCATCACTATACTAAGCGCAATAGAAAAAGCAGCGTAGTGTGCGAGCAGTCCGATCCGTGAAATCGAACGGCCTAATATATGCTGCATACGATCTTTTTTTTCTTCCGCTTTTATTTTTAATGCGGCCATCACTACCGGAATTGTTCCAATGAGAGCCATTACAGACATTAACACAGGCAGGAACTGTTCGCTTAATGTTAAATCGGATGTTTGAGAGACTACTCCCTGCATCACGTTCGTTGATTCAAAGAAAGCTTCAGTATCTGTTAACACAGAACCATAGGTTATTCCCAGCAGAAACAGCGCCGCTGTCCAGAATAGAATACCGGTCCGCTGCAGCCGCCAGATAAGCCCGCCTGTTCCCTGAAGCAGAAATCCCGCTTCTTTTCTGCCTTTTGAAGCGGAGAATAGACCGGACCCGGTGTCCCTAGCTGCATTGATATACAATGCGGCCACTGTTATAAGAAGTGACGCGCCTGCCAACAGCCACAGCGGCCACCAGATGTTGCTGACAAATACTTCGGTCCGCTGCGCCCATCCTATTGGCGAAAACCAGGAGACAGCGTTCTCATTCACATCCCCTACTGCGCGAAGGGCATAAGCGATCATTAACAAACCGAATGCCAAACCGGTCGCCGTTTTGGCTCCTTGAGCAAGCTGGGCGGAAAAAGCGGTTCCTGCTGCAAAAAAGAAGCCGCAGAGTCCAATTGCAGCAGAATAGAGCAGTGCTCCCTCCAAGTTGATGCTTTCGATGTCCAGCACGACCAGTGCCCCCGTCATTGCAAGAACCAGCACGACGTTTAAAAGAAGCGCCGATGCGATTACTGAGGTCAAAGAAGATGTTCTGCCAACCGGAAGAGCCAGAAGCGTTTCTGTTTTTCCATCCTCTTCATCGCCCCGTGTATTGCGGCTGACAAACAGAATATTCATAATGCCTGCTGTAAGAGCCGTCATCGCAAGCATCTGGTGACCCAGCATAGCTCCAAACGTATAATTATCCAGGCCATAACCGCGTCCTACCATCGCCGTCGTCGCCGGATTGACCATCGCCGTTGTGAGTGCCTGCCGTTCTGCTTCGGAAGGATACAGCCCTAAAAAGGAGGCTGCCGTTCCGGCAGTTAATGCAGTCAGAACCAACAGCCATATTAAAAACCGCAGTTTATTACGCTTTATAACAAACCAGGACAGATTTCCCGTCTGGGCAAACAAAGACTGGTACATTATGCTTCCCCCTTTATTGAGCTTGTGGGCGTGCAGTTTCATAATGACGCAGAAACAAGTCTTCGAGCGTAGGTGGTGCACTCTCGAGGCGGATAATGCCAAATGCGCTGACAAAAGCCATCACGTGATCCAACTCTTCTGTGTCCACCTGAAACTGAATCGCTCCTTCTTTATGGACCAGTTCGTGTACTCCCTTCACAGCGGACAGCCCCTGCAGCGGTTTTTTTGTTTCCAGCAGCAGCGTCGTTCTTGTTAAATGACGTAGATCGGTCAGGCTGCCGGTTTCAATAATGGCGCCCTGCCGGATAATACTGACCCGGTCGCAGAGCTTTTCCACCTCGGAAAGAATATGACTGGATAACAAGACGCTTTTTCCGTTTTCCCTGGCCTCTAGTACCTGCTTTTGAAAAAGTTTCTCCATCAGCGGGTCAAGACCGGACGTTGGTTCATCCATAATATATAGATCTGCATCTGAAGCAAATGCAGCAATCAGCGCCACTTTCTGGCGGTTTCCCTTCGAATAGGTGCCGCACTTTTTTGCCGGGTCCAGATCAAATAAATCGATAAGCTCACTGCGCCGCTTTCTGTTTTTCGTGCCATGCAGTTTCATGAACAGATCAATAACTTCTCCGCCCGTTAAGTTCGGCCACAGGCTGACATCCCCCGGAACATAAGCAATCCGCCGATGCACCGCCACTGCTTCTTTCCACACGTCCTTTCCAAAAATCCGTGCGCTTCCGCTTGTTGCTTTAATTGCACCCAGCAGAACGCGGAGAGTGGTGGACTTTCCGGCTCCATTCGGTCCGATAAATCCGTATACCTCTCCTTCTTTCATTTCGATATTCACCCGGTCCAGTGCCTTAACCCGTCCGAACGTCTTTGTCAGATCCGTCGTTTCCAGAATAGTCATGACTGCATTCCTCCTATTTATAAAAGCTTTTTTTTAATATGTCTAAATAGTCATGAAATTCGTTCCAGTAAGGTTCCATGTTTATCTCACTTATTTTCTGTCCCTGGAGCCGATGTTTTAAGTCATTTCCGTAGCCTTCCAGTGCCCAGGCAATCAGCTTGAATACTTTTTCGACCTCTACGTCCTCCCGGAAAAGGCTCATATCCACATTGTGGTACATTTTTCTGTATCCCGTTTTAGTTAATTCCTCATATTTCTCCTGCAGAGAAGGGCTCCATTCTTTTTCATCGGACAGAAACAACGTGCCGAGAAAAGTAAAAATATACGGATGCGTCAGATAGCAATGGAGTTTCTGTTCGGAGGTTTTCCGGTACCTTTCAATAAAGTCTGCTTCAGACTCATCGATGTAGCCGTAATACTCTGTTTTTATAAAATCCAGACTGTAGTCAATTAAATAATCATACATTCCTTTTTTGCTTTTAAAGTAATAAAACAACATCCCTTTGCCGATTTCTGCATTTTTTACGATAGTGTTCGTGGATGCCTGTTTGTATCCGTTGTCGCTGAATTCTTTTAAAGCTGCGTCCAGAATGGCTTTTTTCTTTTCCGGCTGAAGATTTGAAAAAGTTGTCGTAATAAGCCATCCCCCCGATCTTAAGTATTAGACCATATTGGTCGACTTAAATATAGCATATTCGACCATAGTGGTCAATTTGAATTTACCCTTCAAAAAAAGAAAGAACCTGCCGATAACAGGAGTATGCACCTTACATAATAGAGACCCTTTTCACGTGATCTCAGATTTATCAAAACATACATATGGAGGAATACTTAATGAAAAAATCTTTACTTCGCTGCACAGCTCCTGTGGTATTTGCCTGCGCGATCGGCTTTGCTGCGATCCCTTCTACGGCTGACGCTTCCGAACGAATATACGGTGAGGACCGTATTGGTACGTCTATTGAAATTTCGGAATACGGCTGGTCTAAAAGCGACTTTGCCATTTTAGCCAGAGCAGACCACCCCGCAGACGCATTAGCTTCTGCAAGCCTGGTGGCCAAAAATGATGCTCCTATTCTGTTAACAAAATCAGGCTCTCTTGATGCCCGCACTATTTCTGAACTGCGCCGCCTGAACACGAAAACGGTTTACCTTTTAGGCGGTACACAAGCTATTTCCTCTACTGTAGAACAAAAGTTAAAAGCCGAAGGGATTTCTGTTCAACGTATTTCCGGGGAAACACGCTATGAGACAGCAGAAGCGGTAAACAAAACGTCCAGCTATGATAAAAAAAGCTCAGCTCTTCTAGTAAGCGGGCAAGTAGCTGCTGACGCATTGAGCGCATCCGGCATGGCTGCTATAAAAGAAAGACCCATTTATTTAACCCGCCAAAACAGTCTCAGCGTAGATCTACCGGCCAGCATCAAACACGTAACTATTTTTGGAGGTACGGCTGCAGTAAGTGCAGCTGTCGAACAGCAGCTGCGCAGCGAAGGACGTACAGTGGAAAGAATTCAGGGAGATGACCGCTATGAAACGAGCATCGCTGCGGCCCAATCCTTATCAGCTTCCGGATCCAAAAATATCTATGTGCGTGGAACTTCCGTAAACAGTGAGAGAGAAGATTATCCGGATGCGGTGGCAGCAGCCGGACTGGCTAATAAATTAAATGCACCGGTTATTTTATCCCATCACAGCGGTGCACGCTCAGCTACCATTGATTACGCTCAAAATTCCCCATCCAGCAGTTTGATTCTGGGCGGAACGGCAGCCATCAGCGATTCTGTAATGGCGGCTTATGAATCAGCATCCAACAGCGATACTTCTACTCCTGAACCTCCTAAAGAACAGGTGGGCGGCGTTTATACAGATGTTATTGATAACGTTATTGCCACAGGTGAGAGCTATATTGGTACCCCTTATTTGTTTGGAGCTGCGTCCTCAACGACTGACGCTTTTGACTGTTCTTCCTTTACCCAGCGTGTGTTTGCCGAAAATGGAATTACCCTTCCAAGGACGTCGCGCCAGCAGTTTTTGGCAGGCACCCCGGTAGAGCGCACTGAGTTGAAAAAAGGAGATCTCGTGTTTTTCGATACGAATAACGACGACAGAATTAACCACGTATCCATATATATTGATGAGCAAACATTGTTTCATGCAACAGTTAGTAAAGGCGTGGATTATACCAGCTTCTCCAACTACTGGAACAATGGCTATGTCGGCGCTGTCCGTATGACACCATAAAGGTTTTCTCCTTTTTTTAAACGGGTAGACGATAGTGACTACGCTGAAGAAAGAAGGAAACGGCCATGGGGAAAAATATCGATATTATTTTTGGACACTATGAACTGGAAATTTCGAGAATATACCAGATGCTGTATCAAATAAATGACATTATCATCGGGATTATCTTTTTGATCGGCAGTTTTTTCTTTTTTTCCGACACCCTTACGTACTACGGCACCTGGCTGTTTGTCGCCGGAAGCGTGCTGATGCTCGTGCGCCCCTTTATTGCGCTCACTCATCACATTCATGTTTCCAGAGTATATAAACAAAGAGGCCGGCATTCCCAGGAAAAATAAAAACAGCAGCTTTCCCTAAATTTAGGGAAAGCTGCTGTTTTTTTATTCAGGTCTTCCCATACGAACACTTATTCGTATATACTTAAAAAAACCGGCTTTTGTTTTGGAAAGAGAGGCTGTCTAATGGAAGACGTGAAAATGATAGAAGAAGAGCACCTTCAGACCGCAGATCGTTATCTGCTCACAGAGCTGCTCGTTAACACAATGGAACAGGATCGGTCGTTTTTTCTGGAGAAGACGATGAAGCTCGGCCATTTTTATCAGGAATTGTTTGATGTGCTGATTCTGCGCATTAAACAGGATCTCCGTGATATTAAACTTTCTCTAAAACAGCAGGATATCCGGCTTGCCCGGTCAGATGAGACGTACCCTGGTTTTATCGTTTATGACATTTACTGCTGTGGACGACACGAACGTCTGCACCTTTTAAAACTAAATATGAAAAAACGGATCAGTGAACTGCTCCGCTATTATCTGCTTGATGATACGTCTTTTTTTGACACCTATTATGCGTTCAAATAAAACCGGCGTCTTTCCCGCAGCAGTTAAACCAATATTTTACATTACAACGTTTACATAATGTGGGTTACGCTTTATACTTTTTGTAAATACTTCAAGCAGGAGGCGTTTTCTATGAAATATAATCCGGTCGGAAAAACAGGCATTTCTGTATCTGAACTCTGCTTTGGAACGATGTCTTTTGGGGGCAACGCAGACGAAGAAACGTCCAAACACATGTTTAATCGCTGCCGGGAGGCAGGCATCAACTTTTTTGATACAGCCAATAACTATAATGACAGCCGGGCGGAAATGATTTTGGGGGACTGTATCGCCGGATGCCGGAATGATATCGTATTGACTACAAAAGTAGCCAATCCGACAGGAACAGATGTGAATGCACGGGGATTGTCGAGACGCCATATAATACTCGAAGTCGAAAACAGCCTGCGCCGTCTGAAAACAGACCGGATTGACTTTTATTTTCTACATAAGTTCGATCCGCTCACTCCAATGGAAGAAACCCTCCGCGCGCTCGATGACCTGCAGCGTCAGGGAAAAATTCTCTATCCTGCAGCCAGCAACTGGGCGGCCTGGCAGCTCGCGAAGGCACTTGGAATTTCAGCCAAAGAACAGCTCAGCCGCTTTGAGCTGATCCAGCCTATGTATAATCTGGCTAAACGCCAGGCTGAGGTTGAAATTCTTCCATTTGCGATTTCCGAGCAGGTCGGGGTTATTTCCTACAGCCCTCTCGGCGGCGGACTGCTTACCGGTAAATACGGCACAACCGACAGGCCGGTCCAGGGGCGGCTGGTGGAACAGAAGATGTACACCGATCGTTATGCAGATACGATTAATTTTGACATTGCGGCACGGTTTTCTTCCTACGCAGCGGAGCATGGCCTCCACCCTGCTTCCTTAGCTGTAGCCTGGGCTAAGTCCCACCCGGGCGTTACTGCTCCTATTATCGGGGCCCGCAGTCCTGAACAGCTTGAGCATTCGCTGCGCTCCCTGGAGATTCCGATGACGTCTGAGTGGCGTGATGAGATCTCTGCCTTATCTCCGGCTCCCCCTTCAGCCACTGACCGATCAGAGGAGCTCATTGTAGCCAATCCACACAATTTCTCCCTGTAGCTTTCTATACAGGGATTTTTTATTTAAAGGAAAATGTCAGTCTATGGAGAATACTGCCAGTACTATATTAATAAACAGGAGGGAATTTTATGTCGATCAAAGCCATAAATCCGTACCTGACGTTTAACGGCAGCGGACAGGAAGCCATCGCTTTTTATGAAAAAGCTTTAGGCGCTGAGGTGATAGACAGTATGTCATATGGAGAGATGAAAGGCATGGATATACCTGAAGGGGCTGAAAGTCTTATTTTGCATGCCTATTTAAAAATCGGAGGCATGGATATCATGCTGTCTGATTCGCTGCCGGGAAATGAAGAAACGTCCGGCAGTCTCGTATCCATTGCGTTGTTTTTCGAGGACACGTCTTCCGCAGAGCAGGCCTTTCATGCACTGGAGCCCGGCGGAGAAATACTTATGCCTTTGCAGGGAACCTTCTTCAGTCCGGCATACGGCCAGGTAAAAGATTCGTTCGGGGTTCTCTGGCACGTGTCCGCTGCCGGGGAGAATAAATAACAAAAGCTGAAGCCGGAGAATATGCTCCAGCTTCAGCCTCTATCGTAGTGATTCCTTTTCCGGATGGTCTTGGTTACTCTTTTACCAGCTTTTCTTTATTTTTCTGAAACAACTGGACCGCTAAAAACAGCAGAGAAGTAAGCAGAAGAAGCGTCAGCCAGTTTCCGTCATCATAGCTGTTTGTCACAATCAGGTAGGCAAACACAAAGCAGTACATGATCGTAGCATAAATCATTTTAGAGCCGGCCTGTCCTTTGGTCTTTTTATTGTACCGCGTACCGCCGATCGCCTTTTCTTCTTTCTTATATGTAAAATACCAGTATAAAAAGGTAATGCCGCTTGTACCAAGGCTCAGCCCCCAGCTTACGTCGCTTTCTTTTACAACAAAGGTAAAAGGGACGGCAATAACAAATACAAGAGCCGCGTAAATCACAGCGAATTTCAATCGATCTTCCATAACGTCCTCCTTGTCACCTGTTTCTTCTCTTTCTATTATAAGCATATTGTTCTGTTAGAACAATGGTTCCTTTCTGCCGGGAGATAGTTCATCCAATCAGCTGCCAGGCCGTATAATGCTAAAGAACTGGAATGTTAATTTTTAAAATTTTTTATATTTTAACCTCTTCTTTCTGAACTTTTCATAGTATAATAAAGAAAATTACCAACCTTCAGAAAAAGGCTACGCTGTTGAAAAGCAGTTTCGCAAAGTTACAGGTCTAAGGCATATTATGCTAAGACGGCTGGACCGCCTGGGGAATACTCCTAAAGGTGTGAGGGTTGATGACAAAACAGAACGAAAAGAAGCTGGACCACGAATGGATAGCATTGATTCTCGAGGCTAAAAAAACTGGACTTACCGTTGAACAGGTCAGGGATTTTCTACACTACGCGGACGATACAAAAAGAAGCCGTAAACGTACGGCTTCTTATTTGTATGCTAAATAATATTTACCTGGTTTTTCCCGCGGTCTTTTGCGCCATAAAGGGCCTGGTCTGTTTCTTTAGAATGGATTCCATCGAATCTTTGTGGGAAAAATGGGATCCGCCTATCGAAATATTAAGAGTAATCGGGTATGGATTTCTTTCATTATTATTCTGCTGCTGCACAACGTTGAGTATTTTAGACGCTACTTTATTTAAGCCGGCCTTATTTGTTCCCGGCAGCAGAACAGCAAATTCATCGCCGCCGACTCTGGCCAGTATATCCGTTTCCCTCGTAGATTCCCCGATCAGCATAGCAAGCTGTTTAAGCACGATATCTCCTATCTGATGACCGTAGAGATCGTTAACGGCTTTAAAGTTATCCACATCAATAGCCAGCAGCGATAAGCAGGCTCCGCTTCGTTGAAGCATAGCGATTTCCTGCCTCAGCCGGGTTTCGAAATATCTGCGATTGTATAATCCGGTCAATGAGTCGGTTTCTGCCTGATGTTTAAGCTGCATTTCCAGCAGTTTCTGCTTCGTAACGTCAACGTGACGGATCACGACGCCCTCGCTGCCGGTTCCATTTATGACAAGCGGCGTAGCCTGCATGACATTCCACCGTTTTTCCGTCGGCGTATGACAGGAATACTCATACGTGAAATACTTTTCTCTACCTGACAGCACGGAAAGCAGCCCCTCATGAACATAGGTATTGGCTTCCACAGCATGCATGTAGTTGACCCCAACACCCTGAATATCAAAAAGACGGCTGCTGTTGGTGGACTCACGAATCCACTCATCATTTACGAAAAGTATCATTCCGGCACGATCGATTACACATATTTGATCTCCAAGGGAGTTCAAAATAGATTTACTCATCTCTGCCTGGTCGATCATGTCCTTATTATCCATTTTCATGGTAAGCATCCTCTCCAGAATAAACTGCCCGGACAACGTTCAATGAATGTATATACCATTAGTTTAGTCTAAGTATATAAGAAATCTCTTTTTATTTCATTAAAAAATCCAATAATTCCCACATCTATTCACTATATTTTATTTTTACTCAGCTGCTTTTCACTCTATTCCCTTGATTTGGATATTTATAACACTATCTTTTAACAATTTGCTACTGTAAATGTGATAGTTCTTTGTTAACTTATTCTCTCTTAAAAGACATAAATTGACTAAAGGAAAACTCCAGGTTATAAAAACGAGGATTATTTGCAGCTGTATATTTTGTGAAAACAATGTGGTTTGTGAAATTTTATTTACGTCTTTTCATGCTTTTAAAAAAAGAGACACGTTTCAGAAAATGGAAAATGGTGAATGATAGTAAAAGAAGTACCCGGCGATGCTTATTTATATGCAGTAATGTATAAAACAATTATTTGATCAGGGGGGACCTACCATGGCAAAGGCAGTAGACGATATTAAAAATGATGAAGTAACACTGACGCTTGATTACGATGAAGTAGCCGTTCTTCTCGGCATGCTCAATACGCTCCGCGGCGATAAAAAACGGAACGTGCAGCCCTTTATAGATGAATTGTCTAATCCGGAAGAAAAGTAATCAACTGGATCAGGCACGCAGCCCCTGACTTCCATCGCGGAGTCAGGGTTTTTTATACCTTCTTTTATGCCTTGTATATAATAAGAGAACAACGAGGAGAGGCACGGTCGTTACGCCTGTTAAAAACCAATTCGGTTCGCCTGCCTGCAGCACAGCTGCCAGCCCCAGAAGAAAAAATACTGTGGTGACTACAAGCAGAAGGTGCAGCACTCTTCGGTTGAACGTTCTCCTTTCCTGCTTTGTGCCTGATGCTAAATGTAAGTCGGGTGTTACAAAAAATCCGCACACGGCTCCCGTTATGCTCATGTTTAGAACCAGCATCCAATCAATAGCCCCGCTAACGACAAAACCAATCAGAAATCCAACTGCAGCAAAGATGACCATATACACAACAGCTGGTTTGATCCGTCTTTTCATTCGGGTGCCGCCAGTTTATTCAATTCTACGTAAATATCTTCCTTTTCACATTCTCCATACAAAAACGAGGCCGTCGTGCTCATGACATCGTAAAAGGCCCGATGTCCTTCTTTTGTGTTATCCAACCCTACTTCTTTCATAACCGTAAGTTCTATTTCATTAAATTCCTGTTCTTCCATAGCTTCGCTGATATACTGTTTCATCGAGACAATATAATGATTTACCATTTCCTCGGGGATGGGGCTTTTCATCTGTATCAATCCTTTTTTAGTATGGTGAAGCAAATATAACATGTTCGACAGGTGTTGTGAAAACACCTCCGGGGATGGCATATAATCTCCTGCGACCTTCAGCCCGGCGTCCTTATTACTAATTTTCTGTAAGCGCTATCCGTCATTTAACGAATAATGATATAATTTCCAAAAATATGTTTATGCAAAGGGGAGTTCTCATGAGCAACAGCCTGATTGACCGCGCCGAACTGGCCAACTATTTATATAAAGATTTATTTGATAAAATTCATGCAAGCACCAATAGACGGCTTTACTACCCTTCCCCATCCGACCCTACTATTCTTACGGGACTCTCCCTTCAGTTTAACGACAAAAAGGAACTCAACGACTTCTGCAGCCGTCTTCAACATCATTACCGTGCCTGCGATTCCCCACAGTTAAAACCGCTGCTCGTTTATGATATCGACCGGGACCTTGCCCTGGCTGTAAAAGAAGCCGGTTTTTCCATATTTAACGGACATGAGGTTACTCCCATCCCTAAATCAACTTTTATTGCTATAAACGCTGCCCAGCATACTGCAGAAACGGACGGCAGCCATCGTCTGGATTTAACACTAAAATTATATCCAAAAGGTGCCTGATGAGGGCTGGGCTATTTTTACAGGAGGACACCCTTACAATATTAAAATGAAATCAACGAACGAAAAAGCCGGGGTCTTCTCCAATGAGAAGAAGCACCGGCTTTTTTTAACTATTTTTTAATTATCCTGCTTCGCCATATTTCTAATCTGCAGATCATCCTTAACCATAAGTGCCCGTTCTTTTTCTCCTGATGGTCCATCCGTTTCTACAGCCATACCCTGATCCCGGATATACTCCATAAAGCTGTTCAGCTCTACCGTGGACAGACCTTCAATTTCTCCCCGGTCCAATAATTCATTCCACTCGTTAATGTTTTCGTCAAGGCATTTTTTGACAAAGAAATCGATCACTTCCTGATTAAATTCCATGATTAGCCTCCTCTGATTTTAATGCTTTTGCTCTTTACTATTTTATTAAACTGGTCAGCTGTCTGTGCAGTTCGGCATCAAATTCGACTACATATTCCGTGATGCCCGCGGTTTTTGTTTCCGCGCCTATCCCATTTGTATCATCTATACAGATAACTCTATAGTCCTTTTCTTTCGATAACTCTTTTGCTTTTTTTGCATCTGCATCCTCTATTATTAAATGAGAATAGGAACCATCGATTAAGTCAAACAAAGGCTTCGCCTCGGTTCCTTCGTGAATATCTTCTGAGAGCCGTTCTCCCTGTTCATATACTTTAATGCTGACTGACATACTATTCCTCCTAAGGTATTTTAATAAGCTATACCCTATTTCAAACAAGATAAATAGTACTCTTCTTATTTTGTATCTTCGTGAAACGTTACGTTAATAACCTCGTCCGGGCTGAAGGCAGCAGATTCCTCAGCACTGCCGATAATCTGGTACGTTCCGCCATGCTTCATTAATTGACTTCTCAACTCTTCCTGGTCTGACTCACTTGTTTTTCCGTCCGGCAGCACAATATCTTTATAGCTTCCGTCCAACAGTACGACTCGTCCATACATGGTTGCGACCCTCCTCTAATGATACGGCTGCTTACCCTATTCCCGAAAAAAGAAAGAAGAACCTATTATTGGATTATTATTTTACATTTTATTAAATATAAACTGTCCTAAAAGTCCATTAAGCAGACAAAACTCTTATATGACGATGTGATAAAAAGATATAAATAGAACGAAAAACACCTCGGATTCCAGTTGATAGGAATCCGAGGTGTTTTAATGGATCTCTTTTTTCTCATTAAATTTCACAAAAGTAGATTTTAGGACAACACCTATTATTTCAGATACTTGTCTATCGATACATGTACTTCGCTTTTACGCTTATTATAATCTTCTTCGGTCATTATTCCTTCTTTGATCATAATATCTTTTAGTACTTCTACACTTTTAGCAGCATCTATTAATGCCTCGCGATTGTGCTGGGTAATAGCCTCTACCTCTTTAGAGCGCTTTTCGGATTCCTTTGATTGTTCCTTCATGAGATCCCCCTAAATTTGTGGCTTACCACCATTCTGAAACCCAATAGGAGAAAAAGCGAATAATTTGTTTATCAACCCCGGCTCTTTAAAATAGGCACTTTCCAGACGATATTGTTAAAAACCTCTGCATGCGCAGACTTATTCCTTGTTATAGGTGTAGTCTTCTCCATACACTCTGGACCAATAGCTTGCCTTTACTACCCCTGTATAGATAGTCTGCAGCCCAAGAAGTATGACAATCACCATTATAAACCTCATATGCAATATGTTAACAGAAGTAACTGCATTCTTTAGTACATCATACACAAGCGATCCAAATCCAAACAGTAAATAACCGCCAACCGCTGTCATAAACAAATACCCGGCACTTACTAAAAAAATGAAGAAGACGTTCAGTCGATTCTTTTTCACCGCATTCACCATCATTTATCAATATGTCTGTGCACGGTTTCAACTGCTTATATGTATTTCTTTCCCTGTACACAGCAATCACATCATACAACTTTCAGTGAATTCCTGCAATCTCAGTGAAAAACTATAATCTGAATATCGTTCTCATGGCAGGGATCATATACGCCTCCTCCAGCTATACTTGCTGATAGCTCCCTGTTATATTGATTTCTCTGAATAAACCCGGCTGTCGGCCTGTCTACATCCACTCACTAGCCACCATCATGCTATACACTTCCGATTTATCTTCTTTGTTCTGGGGGAATCTGTGGAAACATATGTGTTCGTAAGATGCGGGAGAGTCTTTTGTTTTCTCTGTATTTCTCAATAAACTGGTCTATTAACAGCATGTAGTTACCTCTTTATTTTTTAGCATTACTTACTGTGACATCTCTTTCATCTCTTTCATCTCTTTCATCTCTTTCACCCCTTTCAATCATAGAGTAGGTGTTTTCTTGAAACCCCTATTTTATGTGCTATTTCTGCTTGGGTCATGTTTTTATTCTATCTCGTTTCAAGAAGCTATAACCTCATTATCAGTACCTCCTTGACATGATATGCGTATTTACAATAGATTTTTAGAAATAATTACACTTTTCGTGTAAAAACTATAATTACACATAATGTGTATATATAATAGAAGTTAATAAAATGATGGGAGAGCTTATAATGTTAAATGTTAGATTAGCTGCTCTTAGAAAAGAAACTAAGGTAAATCAAACAGAAATGGCTAAACGTCTTGGAATTGCTAGAACTACTTATGCTATGTATAAACAAGGAAATCGTAACCCTGATTATGAAACATTAAATAATATTGCTAACTATTTCGATTTAACCACTGACTATCTACTGGGCCGCTCGGACTACCCTTCTATGACAGAAAGCGGCTCCACCTTTGCGAATAAGTACAGGATTTTTGAGAGTAACGATGAGGAACGGGATTTCGCTATGAACTATGAGGACTGGAGCGACGAAGAGAAAGAAGAAATGCGGGAGTTTGTGCGTTTCAAAATGGAACAGAGAAAGAAAAACGTAACAAGTAATTGGCTGGCGTTCTGTTACTATTTTTTTGTTTCATTATCCACCTCTAAGTTAATAATATTTAATTGAGGGATAACATGAAGAAATTTTTATTATCTACGTTGACGCTGATAAGCATTTTAGTTTTAGGAGGCTGTAGCGAATCAGAGGGATCTGAAGAGGAAGAAGTTCCAGAAGAAAGTGAAGATACTACGGAAGAAAAAGAAGCTGATATCCCTGAAAGTACCGCAAACAAGATATCGAGAGAAATATTTGGTGATGCTCTCATAGATACCGAATATTATGAGGCGAGTAATCATGTTAATATTTATGTTAACTTAAATAACCTTAGTGACGGTTTAACTAATAACATGATAAAAACCGAGGCTTACAGTGATGTAACTAATTTATTAATAGCATTACAGAATGAATATGCTTTTGATGACGTTTATGTTGAGTTTGAAACTACCTTAGTTAATCATTATGAAGAAAGAAAAGATAAAGTAATTGCAATTGATTTTGAAAAAGAGACAATAGAACGTGTAGATTTTGATAACTTTTTGAGTCCTGATATTCCTAATGAAGCCGATCATTATTGGGAACATCCGTTATTTTCAGAGTAATATTTAGTCCTATTAACTAGGGCTTTTATTTCGACCTAAAAACGAACATATATTCGCTTTTATTTACTAGGGGGTATTTAAAATGAATAACAATACGACATTAGAGAATGATATAGAGATGATTTATGAGCAGTTTCAATTAACGTATATTAAAAAACATGACTTGAAGAATTAGCTGCTCGTTTTGGGGCAGCATACTATAGCGTGGCCCCGCAAAATATGGTGATAGATGATGTCATCTTTATAAAAAAAGATCAGCAAATGAAGTAAGAGAAACTTTCGCTCATGAATTAGGTCATTACCTAAGACATGTAGGCACCCAAAGATATATGCCTATAGGGTATCAGCAGTAAACAGAATGGCAGGCTGATAAATTATAATATTCTGATTTTTTAAATAATTATGTTATATTTAGAGGAAGAGAAAAAACATAATAAGTAATTGGCTGTCGTCCTATTGCTTATTTTTTGTGTTATTTATTCACTCACAGATTAATAGTTATTAATTGGATGACACTCTGGAAGAACATGCCCTATCTTTACTGTCGCTAAGCAGTATTTTTAGTTTCTGGAGCCTGCAGGGGTTAGAAGAATCCGAAAAGGAAAATGTAGAATATCCCCAAATTTAGCCAGATCTATAAATGTTTGCTTTATATAGAAATGTTGAAATCGTAAACAGTTTATGAAAGGTGGGGCCGAATGATATGGGACGATATTTAAAAAGTGCCAAATGGTACCATAAAGTACCTGGCTTCCGATCCGGACAATGGTGGAAAGCATTGATAGCTCTCATTGGCTATGGTTTTATGCTTTTGCTACTTTTAGGAGGTATTGCTTCATTATTGGATGATCGCACGGCTGCCGAAATTACGGCTGACAGTGAAGCTAGACAGGAGGAGCGTCAGTTAGAAAAAGAAGAAGAGCAGCTTGCAGAAGAAAAAGAAAGCAAAGCCGTTGCGGTTGAAAACGAAGAACTAGCAGCCAATGATGAAACGATATCGACTTTAGAAGAAGAATTGGCTACTACAGAGGAACAACTGGAGATAGCAGCCGAACAAATAATTACTTTAGAAGCTGAAATTAGTTCATTACAAGGCAATGAAGAAGCTCTGAAAGAAGCCGAAACTGCATTAGAGGAAACTCAAGAACAACTGGACGAACTAAAAAGCGAAGAGAATACTGCATTAGAAGAAACTGAACAAAAATTGAAGAGGTTGAACTGCAAAATGAAGAATTTACTGAAAGTACAACAGAGAAAGAAGAGGAACTTATAGAAGTTAAAGAAGAATTAGAAGCTTCACAAGAGAAGGTAGCAGAACTCGAAACAGAAATATCTAATACCACATCTTCTCCTTCTTCTAACAGCAGTTCATCTGATTCTAATAATTCATCAACGCAATCTAACTCTTCAAATGACAACAGTTCTACCTCATCTGATTCATCGTCAATTTATTATAAAAACTGCACTGCAGCGAGATCGGCCGGAGCTGCTCCTGTATATAGAGGAGAACCTGGTTACGCCAAGCATTTAGATCGTGATGGTGACGGAGTCGGATGTGAATAAATTAAAATAAGTCATAGACAATGGACACTTATCGTCATATGTAAAAACAAAAATCCAGCGCCTCCTCTTTTTAGAGTAAGCGCTGGATTTCTTTTCTATTAACAGCAGTCGCTGTCGGAGCCGCCGTCCATTACAAGGCCGGACTGCCCGTCACTATTGGTTTGTACGTCCAATGTGATGTTCTCGACGTGTGGAAGCACCTGCTTCTCAATCGCTACGTCGATGCCGTTGATTTCGCGTCTTTCATCATCTTCTGCTGGCTCATCCAGAGCCAGACCCAATTTAGGGCCTCCTCAGCCCATGCCTGAAAAGACGACGCGGATATTGCCGGCGCTGTGTTCTTTCATCACGCCGTGAATAAATTCTTTTGCCTGATCGGTAATGTTCATGGTATCTCTCCTTTTCTATTTCTTAGTATAAGGGATTTTTTCTGTGGTTTAAACCGGGTGATCCTGTTTTTTTACCTTGATTGCGTACGCTATCGTTTCGCTGCTGTTTTTAAGCATCCATCCGAGGGAAGGATGATTGTCCAGCACCGGCGACGGCTTGATTGCTTCAAACGTGTCTTCGTCGGTTGTGACCGTATATGCGTCGTCAGCTGATTCCACCGGAACCAGGGAATACTCCCGAATTCCTTGTCAGCCGCCGGTGAGCTTTGAGTCCAGGCGGAAAGCCATTATACTGCCGGGCAGCCCCTGCATGGTTTGTTCCGCTCTTTCGGTTAATCGGATTGTATGCATAGCTATTCCTCCTTTGTCCTACTAATAATTGTAGATTCAGGCCGGGCGGAAAGCAAGAAAACCAGCTTTTGCCTTTTATTAAAACCTGAGTGCGGTCTGACTATTTTTAGCATTAAGAAAGGAGGCTCCCTTAGGAAGCCCCCTTATTAAACGCGTGTACTATTACAATGCGAAGCCTATTGGTAATGGCTGGTGAAAAATCTTCACGTAGGAAGGGACCTGCCCGCTCCTTTTTGCTTCGATTAACCGGTCGTACATTCGTTTGCCGCCTACGGCATTGGCTGAGTGAATCGTAATGCAGTCAGGAAAAATTTTGTGTTCCAGTAAGTGCAGCACGACTTCAAATCCGTTCTTTGCATAACTTCCTAAGTCGTGATCCAATGATAAGTGAGATACCAGTTTTTTGGATCGGATCATGGCAATACATTCTGCTACAGTTTCTACTAGAATATACCCGCTCGGACAAGGCCTCACATCATCCAGGAAAATATTGTACTTTTGTACGTTTTCCATACATCCTCCTTTATAATATGAGAAATGTGTGTTCATGTCTTAGTGGCTGTTAAACTATAGTATAACAGAAAATATGCCTTATTTCTACCCATTATTCAAACCGGCTCTGCAGAAGGTTCTTCACCTGTTCCACGTCCTCTATGGTATAGGTGATTTCTATCCCTTCTTCGATCCGGCGGCTCGATTCTATATTGTGCTTCCAGCTTTCTGCGAAATCCGCCCACCATCTTTCCCACTGGCCGGTAAAATGATCGCGCATCTGCCCCCATTCTTTTTCCAGCAGCTCATCGGCAGGCGGACGCAGTTCTTCTTCGAGCTCGTCTTTAAATGGTTTAATCTGCTGATCCATAAAAAATGCGCTGTAGGAGGTGTAACTGCTGAAAAAGGAAAACGTCATCCGGTCAAGCGGCGGCTGTTCGTTGGACGAAAAACTGTCAAATTGAGGAAGCTCCCAGTGAAATGCAGACAGCATTGATTCGGGAATCTGTTCGGAAAATGTTTCCGCTATACGTTGGCTCCGCTCTTTCATGTACTGCTCCATCCGGTAGCCGGTTGCCTGCAGTTCTTTATCAAATTCCAGAAACACTTCCTGCACGAGGCTGTTAGTCTGCCGCTTGATCTGCTCGGCGAAGGAACGCTCCTTTTGAAACGCATAGGGCGTAAAATAATCTTTAAACAGGTCATAGTAGCGGTAGAACACGCGCTGCTTTACATAAAACAGCAGCTCTTCCATCTCGCGGTGCATCATATCCACCTCGAGCGCAAAGGAATACGCCTGCAGCTGATGTTCCGCTTCCTTCAGAGCATTCAGACGCTGCTGCTTTTTTTCCTGCTGACGGGAAGCATCCAGCGCCGCTGTCTCCATCATATCCTCCAGAGTGCGGACAGCCTGGCGGATTTCGCCCCGTCCTTCCTCCAGCACAATTCCCTGCAGCTGCTCATAGGAAAACTGCTCAAACGCTTCCATAAAGTTATCCATGCCGGATACCGGGCGGCTCCCGCCTCCGGCCTGCAGGCTTGATACCGGATATACCGGAGGGTCTTCCAGGCCAAAGGACTCCAGCTCCCGCTTCACGTAGCGAATGACGCTTTCCAGCTCTTCTGTATCTTCGGCGAGATCTGCGGCGTTCACGAGGAAAAAGATTTTGTTATAGGAAAAATACTGCGTCAGGCGGCCAAGCTGGGTGAGAAACATGACGTCGGCACGCGAAAACGCATGATTGTAATACGTCGCAAAAAAGATCGCATCGGCTTTTTTCATTTCTTCAAATGCCAGCAGCGTATGACGTTTATAAATGCTGTGTACGCCGGGCGTATCCGTGAGCGTATAGCCTTTATCTGTAAAAGCGCCGGCGGCATCGACATCGGCCCGATCGATCATTCATCGCCTCTTTCCGCATTTCCTGTCAGCTGCTGGAACGCTTCGAGCTTCATTTCTACACGGGTGCCCTGCTGGTCCTCGTAGTTTCGAAAACGACGTTTCATATTCATCCAGCCGGTTTTTTCTTCTGCGTCCAACAGCAGCAGTGGATCTATCCATTCCTCTTTTCTACTTTCCTTATTGTCCTCTTCTTTTTGATTCTCCTGCTTTTTCTTCTGCTCAGCGAGTTTTTTGCGGCGCTCTTCTTTTAAAGCCGCCCATTCATTCATGGAACCAACTGCGGTGTTTGTTTTGAAAAAGCAGTTCATTCATTTCTTCAATGACCCGTTCTTCGGTTTTATAGACAACCGAAACCGTTCCATGGCTGGCCGGCGCTGCCGGACGGATCGTCGTTACAAACGCAGTGGTTGGGTGCGAAGAAACGGGCAGCAGCGGCTCGCCGATGAGCGCATTGGCAAAGGTCGTTTTGCCGGAGCTGAACGCGCCAAATAAAGCGACCCGGTAAGCAGCCTGCTCGAGGCGTTCTGCTTTGCTGTTCAGCGAAGCGGCGGCGGCATCCAGAACCCGGAATCCCTTCATCATATCGGCGGCCTCCCGCAGTTCATGCGGAGCCTCTCCACGGGCCGGCCGGGCTCCGTTCCGGCTGCCGTGCCGCTCATACCATTCCTGAATAGGAAACGTCAGCGGCTTCTGCGTGCCTGCCGCTTTTATCTCATAGGACCCGGACACGGATGTATGTACCGGCTCAAAGGGCTCGGCCGCTTCCCAAAAGGCATTCATCCATTCTTCTGCCGTTTTCACCCACTGCTCCTGCCTTGCCTGCCACGCTTCTGCTTCTTCCAGCAGCTCGGCCGCCCTAATACGACGATTTTCCAGACGCACGGCTTCTTTTTTCTGCTCTGCGGCAAGCAGGGTTTTGATTTTCGGCAGCAGCTGAATCAGCTGCTGCTTGTACACGCGCTTAATTTCTTCGGTGAGCCAGCGGCTGAAGCTGAGCACATACCCCTGCGTAAAAGCGGCTCCGGTGCGTTCAGCCCTGCTGATTAATTCATCATCAATGGTACAGGTCATATCGAGCAGACTGCGCTGCAGATTCTGGTCTTCCACGCGGTACGAAGCCAGCAGGTTTGTCATTTGTTCGCGAAGCGGGATATCAATATAGTTGCGGGCATTTTCCGTAAGACTGCTTTTCAGTGCTTCCAGCCTCTCCTCGCGAGAACGACGGGTTTTGTTTTTGCCGAACAGCCCTTTGATCCGGTAGGCCGTCTGGCGCGATTCGAGGTAATCCCTGGCGGCATTGCGGGTATGATAGGGCGTCAGCTTCGCATTCGTAAATATTAGATCCACTGTGGCAAATATTCTTTTTTCGAGCGTATCCTGCCACTCCTCCATTTCCTCCTGCTTCTGCACCGCCTGGAGCTTTTCTTCCTGCAGATACTTCAGAGAAGCATACTGCTCGAGGGCCCGGTGGATATCTTTTGGCGGGTGCTGCTGTTTTTCTTTCTGCCCGGCTACTTCTGCCATCATCCGGTACAGGCTTTTAGCCGCCGTCTGGGACACCTGGATATCGCGGGGCACCGAAGCCGAAAATAAGTACTCCATAAGCTTTTCCCATTGCTCAGGGGTCTGTTCCGGAAAGCGTGAGGAAATAAAATACACGTCGTTATAACGGATGCCCCGTTTTTGAAAAGAAGCTTCCATCCGTTCCCGGAATGCATCGATTGTTCCCTGCTCCGGGTTATGCTTGTCGGCCTGGTTAACGATTAAAACCGGCCGGATGTCCATTTGATTGAGCTTGCTTAAAAAAGCAATGTTTTCTTCAGATTCCACCTGCTGGTAGTCCATAACGTAACAAACCGTATCGGCTTCCGGCAGCCGCGACTCCGCGGCGAGCTGATGGGTCTCTACTGTCGAATCAATACCCGGCGTATCAATCAGCTCCACCCCGTCCGGAAGTTTGGTTTCCGCGTCCTGCAGATACACTTCCTTCACCGCGCCTCCCTGCTGAAACCAGTTTGCGTCCCAGGCGTCCAGATCCGGAAACACCGTGTCCGGCCGGCTGTCTTCGTGTACGAGCGTAATGCCGGGACGACCTTTCTGGAAGTGCACAACGTTAGCGCTGGTTGGAATCGGGTGCGAAGGCAGATGATCTTCGCCGATCAACCGATTAATAAACGTGGACTTACCTGCTGAAAACACCCCGCAGCATAAAATGGTTTTCCGGCCGGCGTGCCACTTTTCTTCAATTCCTTCGAGCACCTCCTGCGTATCCTCATCGGCCCATTCAGCAAGCCGGGTTTTCAGGTCAAGGAGCGGCTCTTTTTTAAATTTACGGCGGGCCCAGAATTCGTCCCTCTTCTCACGGGAGAGCAGTACATCCTGGACGGAAGGCATTTTCATCTGCGCAGAACTCCTTTCGATGAACGACTATTTCTGCTGCGGTTAAACAGCAAACGCTTTCGCGCTGTTTCTAAAAAAAGAGGCCTGCAGGAGGCCCCTAAATCAAATGGTCTTTTTCAAATAAATACTCATATGGGATATCAATAAACACATACAGGTCATCGGTAAGCGGATGCGAATACGTGCGGATCATCTCATTCTGATGGATATCAGAATACAGATCAGAAAGGATGCCTCGTTTTTCAAAATTCATGCGGACAATGTTCTCGAGAAAATACGGCCGCCAGCTCCAGTTACGGTTGCGGCCTTCCGGGTGGTATGTCCAGCCCTCGGTTTCCTTTAAGGCATTTCCTGACTTCTGGTAGCCTTCGTGGTCGCAGATATACACCCGAAAAGAGATATCTTCCAGCGCGTGCGCAATGTTCATCGTGAGAGCATCCACATCGGTCCACTGGCCTTCTTTTTTCAAAATCGCTCCCAGCCGTTTGTTCATCGACGTCATTAATTCAATCTGGGCTTCCATTTTTTTGCGTTCCAGCGTAATAAAATGATGAAAATCTTTGCGGAGTACTTCGGTAAGCATCTGCTTGTCGCTGAACGCGTTTTTCGGCTTGCGCAGGTAATCGCCCTGAAAGTAGCGGGCCCCGTTTCTCCAGGCGTAGTTGAGCTGATTAAAGCCGTTTACTTCTTCAAACAAGAGCGAAGCGCCGATTTTTCGTGACAGCATCGATAAGGAATGCAGCACATCCCGGAACATGCTCGGAATGGAGTTTTCCTCCGTAAAGGCCAGATCAACTTTAATAATATTCGGCATCAGGTAGGCAATCTGATCCAGATTGGTCGTATTTTTGCCGACATCATCCAGCGCGACTTTAATGCCGAGGCTCTGCACGTACTGCACGAAATGCTTCAGCTGGGACTGGTCCCCGATAAAATGGTGTTCCTTAAGCTCGAGCACGATTTTGTCGAAAGTGAGTCCCTTTTCCTGAAATTCCTTCAGGCGTTCGACAAAGCTTTCGCCGCCGTCCTGAACCAGCAGATTCACATCTACATTTAAAAACAGCACTTCATCGCGTCCCTCTTCCAGATAGGCGTTCAACGCCTGGTCATGAATATGATCTTCGACCTCCTGGCGGTATTCATCCGGAATGCTGTGATCCTGAAAAAACACGCGCAGGCTCATGCTTTCGGTTTCATTTTCGTGAAATCGTCCCATCACTTCATACCCGGTAATTTCCAGAGTGTCGGCGCTGACAATCGGTTGAAAATGGGCTACGACTTTTTCTTTCTGCATCACTATATCTAACGCATCCACATGTATCACCTTCTTTTTCAGCCCTTTTCTATAGAGCTTCATGCTCTTGTTATTTTTAGGTTAAATCAAATGGCGTCTCCTGATACACGTAATAGTTCAGCCAGTTGGTAAACAATAGGTTCGAATGAGCACGCCAGCGCATCGGCGGATTCAAAAGATGATTTCCCTTCGGAAAATAATTTTCCGGAAGCGCTGTGGAAATACCGCGGCGGCTGTCCCGCTCGAATTCCTCGCGGAGCGTTTCCCGGTCATATTCGCCGTGGCCGGTCATAAAGATCTGCTTGCGGTCTTTCGTTGCGAGCAGGTATAGTCCGGCATCGTCCGACTCGGATAATATATCGAGTGCGTCTATTTTCTTCACATCTTCAAGCCGGGTTTCCGTATAGCGTGAATGCGGGGCCCAGAATACTTCATCAAACCCGCGCAGCAGCTTCTCTTCCGGCATCTGCACCGTATGCTCATAAACACCGAACTTTTTCTTTTCCATTGGATGCTTCGGAATGCCGAAATGGTGATACAATCCAGCCTGGGCACCCCAGCAGATATGCAGGGTCGACGTTACATGGGATTTGCTCCATTCCAGGATATCCGTCATTTCCTCCCAGTAGTCCACCTGTTCAAAGGGAAGCTTCTCTACCGGCGCTCCGGTAATAATCATGCCGTCGAATCGTTTGCTGCTGACTTCATCGATTGTTTTGTAAAAAGCAGCCAGGTGCTCGTGCGGCGTATTTTTGGAGGAGTGGGTATTCGGATGAAGAAAAGACACGTCAAGCTGCAGCGGCGTGTTGCCGAGCATACGGAGGATCTGGGTTTCCGTCGCTTTTTTCAGCGGCATTAAATTCAAAATGAGTATATTCAGAGGACGGATGTCCTGATTGTAGGCTCTGCTTTCGTTCATGATAAAAATATCCTCTTTGGTGAGAATATCTTTAGCCGGTAAATGGTCGGGCACTTTAATTGGCATTAACTCTCCTGCTCCTTTATCTCTATTTAGGTCTGGCTGGAATAAGCGGTAGATAATGATAGAAAAGTATCACGAATAGACGTGGAAAGCAACTGTATGTATACCTCTCCGTGCTAAGGAGAAGCGGTATTTTTCAATAAAAGACAGGCCGGCAGGACATTCTGCCGTACCAATCATTTGTTATTCTTTCCACCAGTCGTCATGAATGGTTACCGGCTCGCTGCGCTTATGTCTCGTTTTGGTGTAATAATTAATCAATTTCTCCGAGGCGTCAGCTTCTATTTCTTTTCCTTCCAGAAAGTCATCGATCTGATCATAGGTCAGGCCGAGAGCTTCTTCATCGGAAAGGCCGGGCTTATCTGACTCCAGGTCGGCGGTTGGTACTTTTTCAAACGTTTCTGCCGGCGCTTCAAGCTCTCTCAGCAGTTCTTTGCCCTGGCGTTTGTTCAATCCGAACAGCGGAGCAATATCGCAGGCGCCGTCGCCGTATTTCGTATAAAAGCCGGTAATTGCTTCTGCGGCATGATCGGTTCCGATAACGAGCAGCTGATAATGGGCGGCAATGTCATAATGGACTTTCATCCGCTCCCGGGCTTTTGTGTTTCCTTTATTAAAATCTGTCATTTTCTCTCCGGTACCTTCCACAAAGTCGCTCTCGGAAGCATCGACTGCCTTTTGGATATTAACGGTAATCGTGCGGGAAGGATCGATAAAAGAAAGGGCAAGCTGGGCGTCCTCTTCGTCATGCTGCACGCCATAAGGCAGACGAAGGGCGATAAATTGATAGCCTTCTCCGGTTTCATTGAGTTCATTCACTGCCATCTGAGCGATTCTGCCGGCAAGCGTGGAATCCTGGCCGCCGGAAATCCCGAGGACAAATCCTTTTGCTCCGGATGCAAGCAGATAATTTTTCAGAAACTCTTTACGGATCGTTATTTCCTCTGCTGCCTGCACAGATGGATGTACTTCAAGGTCGTTTATAATATGCTGCTGTGTAATAGTCATAGTAGTCCCCTTTCTTTTAGTCCTATTTTTCCTTATTTTCTCTTTTTTTAAACCTTGCCGGCAGAAAGACGAAAACGCCTGATGTCTTCGGAAAGACCGCAGGCTTCCAGCACTTCCACCTGTTTCGGGCCGCGGATATCAAAGTGGGAATACTCCTCGCGGTAGTGAATCCAGTGGGGCTGAAAGCCAAACTGCCTGCCCCATTCGAGCAGCTTGTCGTGATCGCCGCAGGCGGCTTTTGTGACGGTATGAAACTCCGGATAACGCGGGTCATACCAATAATGAGTTAAAAGCGCAATGTCGCCGGCCGCAGCTTTATTTTTCCAGTCGGCCAGCTCTTTTTTTGAAATGCCAAATGCCATAAAGGCCTCCTAATGCGACACTTCCCTCGTATACATCTCGTGCCACTCCGGAAGATGTTTTTTGATGGAAAGCGGGCGGAAGCTGTCTTTGGATACGCACACATGCTCAGACGAACCTTCCACACACGTTTCCCCGTGTTCATTGCTGATCAGGTAGCCGTATTCGATACGGACACCGCTGTAATCTTTCACCCACGTCTGGATGGTCATTGTTTCATCGTATACAGCAGATCTTTTGTATTGCAGATTGATGCCGGTAACCGGGGACAGGTAGCCCTGCTTTTCCAGCTCATTGTAGCGGAAGCCCAGTTTTTTTATCAGCTCTGTGCGTCCGAGCTCGCACCAGATCACATAGACCGAATGATGGACGATACCCATCTGATCTGTTTCTGCGTAGCGGACCGGCACCGACGTATAGGCGGTTGTGCGTGTCATTTAACGGTCTCCTTTAATACTCTCTTTTTCTTTATAGGCTGCTGCCTTTTTTGCATCTGTTTCATTGAGTTCGTGCAGGTTTCCTTCTGCCGCGTCCATCACCCGTCCGGCCTGCTGCTGAAACATTTCTTCAGCCATATCTTCAGCGAAGCGGGCATTTCCGGAGGTATCCATCCGCTCATATGCATTTTTAAGCACATCAAGCGCGGCCTCCGTGCACGTATAGCCGTACTCTTTTGTTTTCAGACGGGTAATTTCCAGAAGCTCTTCGGCGCTGTAAGGCGGAAAATAGAATGTCTTTTTAAAACGGGAGCGGAGGCCGGGATTGATTTCAAGCAGATGATCCATAGGCCCGGCGTAGCCGGACAGAATCACTACCAGATTCTCGTCATGCTTGGTCATTTCTTCCACAAGCGTATCCAGGGCCTCTTTGCCGAAATCCGACCGGCTTCCCGTTGCTAACGCGTAGGCTTCATCAATAAACAATACGCCGCCTAATGCTTCACGGATTTTTTTTCTTGTTTTCACGGCAGTCTGGCCGGTATACTCAGCGACCAGATCGCTTCGTCCGCATACAATCGTATGGCCCCGCTTCAAAAATCCCATTTCTTTTAAAATGCCGGCATAAAGCTTTGCCACGGTTGTTTTTCCTGTTCCTGCCTCTCCCGTGAAGACGGTGTGAAGCTGCAGGGGAACACTCGGCGCCCCTTCTTCTTTTCTTTTTTTCTGGACCGATATAAAGCTGGCTAATTTTTTCAGCTCATTTTTTACTTCCTGTAAGCCGATCATTTCCTCTAATTTTATCATAGGTTCTTTACGGGCGTCTTCATCTAATGAAAAAGCCGATCCACTCATATCCTCGGGCGTAAGGATAGAATAATCCTCTACGCTGACATCGGTCTTTTCACCGATTTTGGATCCCTTTTGGAAAATAGCGTCCATGATAATATTTTTAGCGGTGCGTCCATTTCCGAATGTTTCATCCACCTGCTCTTTTTCCAGGCGCTCCTGCAGGACACGACGGCTTGCGTCATTGAGCATAAAGTCGTTGTCGATCGCCGTTTTTTCTGCAATCTGGGTCAGTTCTTTCATCGAATAATCGGGAAGGTGAATATGGTTGCTTTCCGGAAAACGACTGCGCAGACCCGGGTTCGAATGCAGAAACTGCCGCATTTCCTCCGGATACCCGGCAAGAATAATCGCAAAGGAACCCGCGTACTCGCCGCTCGTCATAGCTGATACGAGTGTGTCCACCGCGGTCTGCCCGAAATCATTGCCGGACATTCCTTCACGGCGGAGGCTGTAGGCTTCATCAATAAACAATACGCCGCCGACCGCTTCCTTTACGAGATGCATGGTTTTTTCTTCGGTCTGGCCCACATAGGCCCCGACAAGCTGGGAACGGTCCGCTTCCAGTACTTCATCGCGGGGAAGAATACCGAGGTGATGATAAATTTTTGCAAGCATCCGGGCAAGCATCGTTTTCCCGGTACCGGGATTTCCGGTCAGAATCATATGAAGGCTCCGCTCATCCTTCCATTGATATCCCTGGTCTTTGCGCTGCTTTTGATACTGCAGGTAATGATACATGCGGTGGACGTTATCTTTACCTGCTCGAGCCCGATCATCTGGTCAAGTTCGGTCAGCGGATCCCCCGGCAGCATCGCCGTATATTGATCTAATGATGCGAACTGGCTCTCCCAATCCTTTTTTACGTCCTGCAGCTCTTGAATGGAGAGCTTCAGCTTTTTCACCTGCTCCGGGGAATAAAAGGAGCCGGAAGCAGTCTCCAGGTATTCTTCAGCTTCCTCCGCTACTTTTGTATATAACGCGGTCCCTCTATGGACGGCTTCGAGAATGCCGGGAAGATGCTCAGCGAACAGCGTTTCATCTACGGTGGACTGCTGTAGAATGTCGGCTGCCTGCTTGAGCTGCTCTCTTTCGGTTTCTGCATTTGCTTTTAACTGCTCGGCCGCTTTTTTTCTTGCAGAGCTCTGGTCCGTTTCCCGTATCGGTGCCATAGCACGGCTAAATGCCATATCCCGGACGGCAAATAACGTTTCCAGTCCTTTTAAAAATAACAGGTCTTTTTCGGTATCATCCCACTCCAGTCCCTGTTCGACCCAGCTGCGGATCAGCGGATCAAATCGGTCCCTTCTGGAAAATCGTTCTTTGGCCAGAACCGCATAGGCTCTGGCTGCCAGACGGCACTGTCCGGCATCTGCTGCATCTATCTGTCCAATAAATTCCTGAACCGCATCAATGGATAGTGAGGAAGGCTGTTTTTCCCAGGCTTCTACCTTTTCTTTCAGCTGGTCAGTGGATGAAATCGTCATTACGGGTCTCTCCTTTTATACGAAAGCATGCTTTAGCGTAACAATCCATGCTTCTGCCTTTATAACAAAACTCCAGGGAACCATACCCTGGAGTCTTTCTATTTCTTATTATACTTGCCTGCAAGCCAGCGTACAAATAAGGCCAACCACGTGCCGAAAATACCGCCTGCCGTGTTCAGGATCACATCGTCAACATTGGAGACCCGGTACGTAAACATAAACTGGGCCGACTCAATGCCGATAGAGAGCACACAGGCAAACAAAGGCACCAGCCAGAAGACTTTGGTGCGGGAATGGATAAGCAGCCCAAGCAGGAAGCCAAAGGGCATAAACATAATAATATTCCCTGCCAGAATTGTCAGTGGATCCATGATGTTATCGCTGTAAAGTGCAATATTCATAATGCTTTCAAATGGATGTAGGTTGTAGTTACGGCTTCCCGGTCCCTGCGCACCGTATGACGAGCCGTAGTTCCAGGCCAGCAGGGTTACGTATAGAAGGGCCGCCATATAAAGAAGAAAGGCTGCCACAAGTCCTTTACGGAATTTTGTGTGTTTTGGTTCTCTTGATGCTGGTTCTTCCTCTGTCACGGTTATACCTGCTTTCTGCTGATGAGTTCACTCCTATATTATGATTTTTTCCAGCCGTTATAGCAATAGATATTTTTACACTATTTTATTTCACAAACAGGATGTGCACATAAAAAAACCCTCCGCGCCTGAAAGGCGGGAGGGCTTATAAAGCGTATTAGTTATCGCGCGCTGCTTCTGTTTTCGCAAGGTTGTTGCGAAGAACCATCTGCAGGATACCGCCGTGGCGGTAGTAGTCCATTTCGATTTCACTGTCAAAGCGGGCGATGACCTGGAATGTTGTTACTTTTCCATCTTCATCTGTAGCCACTACTTCGATAACATCACGTGGACGCACGTTGTTGGTTACTTTTACATCAAATGCTTCTTTACCAGTCAGACCAAGTGATTCCGGGCTGTCTCCGTCTTTAAACTGAAGCGGAAGAACTCCCATTAACACGAGGTTACTGCGGTGGATACGCTCAAAGCTCTGGGCAAGAACTGTTTTAATTCCTAGAAGGTTAGTACCTTTTGCAGCCCAGTCTCTGGAGCTTCCCATGCCGTAGTCATTTCCGGCAATAACCATAAGATCTGTTTTGTCATCCTTGTACTTCATGGCAGCGTCATAGATAGCCATCGTTTCGCCATTTGGCCAGTATGTCGTGTAGCCGCCTTCTGTACCCGGAGCAAGCTGGTTCTTAATGCGGATATTAGCGAATGTACCTCTCATCATTACTTCGTGGTTACCGCGGCGGGAACCATACGAGTTAAATTGAGCAGGAGACAGGCCTTTTTCGATCAGGTAACGACCGGCCGGGCTGTTTTTCGCAATAGCGCCTGCTGGTGAAATGTGGTCTGTTGTTACACTGTCGCCAAATTTTCCGATAACACGAAGGCTGTTAAGCGGCTTAATGTCTTCCGGATCTTTCGCCATGTCTACGAAGAATGGAGGATTCTGAATATACGTGGATTCCTCATCAAAGTCGTAAAGAGCAGCATTTTCATCAGACTGGAGATCATTCCAGCGGTCGTTGTTTGTAAACACATTTTCGTATTCTTCTTTAAAGAGCTTCGGAGATACGTTATTGTGCACTGTGTTCTTGATTTCTTCAGTCGTAGGCCACAGCTCTTCAAAATAGATGTCGTTTCCGTCTTTGTCTTTACCAAAGCTGTCCTTGTAGAAATCAAAGTTTACATTTCCAGCAAGTGCGTAGGCGACAACAAGCGGCGGAGAAGCAAGATAGTTTGCTTTAACGAGCGGGTGGATACGTCCTTCGAAGTTTCTGTTTCCGCTTAGTACAGAGGAAACCAAAACATCGTTATCTGCAATCGCTTCTTCCACTTCGATTGGAAGCGGACCGCTGTTACCGATACACGTTGTACAGCCGTAGCCGACAAGGTTGAAGCCGAGCTGGTCAAGATAAGGCATAAGACCGGCATCTTCCAGATAGCGTGTTACAACTTTCGAACCTGGTGCAAGCGATGTCTTCACGTATTCCGGAACTTCGAGTCCGCGTTCGATCGCTTTCTTTGCAAGCAGGCCGGCACCAATCATAACGTAAGGGTTGGACGTGTTTGTACAGCTGGTAATCGCTGCAATCGTCACAGCACCTGTGCTTAATGTGGTTGTTTTGCCGCTTGGGTGTTTTACTTCTACTTCTTTATCTACATCTTCAGGAGCCAGGCCGAATCCCTGATTGCCTGCTGGAGCTGTAAGTGCTTCATTGATTTCTTTTTCATGTCCGTCAGCTCGATAAGGTCCTGAGGACGTTTCGGCCGGAAAGACTTGGAAGAATCCTCAAGTTTTACTTCAAGAACTCTTGTAAAGTTCGGCTCTTCGCTGCCGTCTTCGTAGAAAAGATGGTTAGCCTGGCAGTAGTCCTTTACAAGCTGAATGTGGTCTTCATCACGGCCGGTAAGGCGCAGATAGTTCAGCGACTCTTCATCTACCGGGAAGAAACCACATGTGGCGCCATACTCCGGAGCCATGTTGGAGATTGTCGCGCGGTCTGCAAGAGGCATTTCCTTCAGGCCTGGGCCGTAGAATTCCACGAACTTGCCGACCACGTTTGTTTCACGAAGCACCTGTGTTACTTTAAGTGCAAGGTCCGTTGCTGTAGCGCCATTCGGAAGGGCTCCTGTAAGCTTTACACCGACTACTTCCGGCGCAGGGAAATAAGAAGGCTGCTGAAGCATTCCTGCTTCTGCCTCAATACCGCCTACGCCCCAGCCGAGAACGCCTAGTCCGTTGATCATTGTTGTATGGGAATCCGTTCCGTGTCCGGGAACGTTTCAATTTCGCCGTTCTGATTCTTTAGCGTGTACTACGGACGCAAGATACTCCAGGTTACCTGGTGAACGATACCCGTAGCCGGCGGTACAGCACTGTAGTTGTCAAATGCTTTCGTGCCCAGCTGAGCAGTTTATATCTTTCTTCGTTTCTTTCAAATTCAAGATCCATGTTGCGGCGGAGGGAATCTTCCGCGCCAAAGCGGTCTACCTGAACAGAGTGGTCAACACAAGGTCAACTGGAATCGCCGGATTGATTTCCTGCGGGTCTCCCCCGATGTCTGCCATTGCTTTACGAAGCGACGCAGGTCACACGGGCACGCCGGTGAAGTCCTGAGAATAACACGGGAAGGCTTAAATGGTACGTCCTCTCGTTGTTATTTTCGTTCCCCATTTAGCAAGGCTCTCTACGTGTTCTTCTTGATTACTTTTCCGTCCTGTCTTAGAACAGACTCAAGCAACACGGATAGAATAAGGCAGCTTAGCTACATTACCTACTCCAGCGTCCTCAATAGCTTTTAAATCATAATAATGATATGACTTGCCGCTCGATGAGAACGTTTTGCGTGCATTGAACAAATCGTGGTTTTCACTCATATGTAGCATCCTCCTTTTAGTTGTATCATATAACAGACGGTGTTAAATGTCGAAAAAAATATCCCATCTCGGATTCGTAACCTGGCTTTAGTTGATATGCCATTTCCGTCCACCCCTTTAGAATAGCAAAATTCCGGACAAATATAAATGGCTTTCCGAAAAAATTAATCCGGTTACACATAACGGTACGTTTTTAAACGTCTAACCCTTCTTTTTCCAGTTCCATCAGGAAGGCGGTGATTTCGGTAATGTCGGCATCCTTCAGGGTGCGCATATCAAACAGAAGCTGCTCTTTATGCACCCTGGCAATAACCGGTCGTCCCTGCTTCATCCGCAGAGCCCGTGCTGCCTGCTCTGCTGTTATAGTCACTGTATTAAGACGAACAACCGTCGTTGGAAGCATCACTTCCGGCATCGTCCCGCCCCCCACTTTGGAAAAATCATCCGCTCTGCTGAGCGTCCATTCCCGAAGTCGGCATTCTTTTAAAAATAAATCTGCCTTTGCCACAAGCTCTTCTTTTTCCATTAGCAGCATGTGCACGGCAGGAATATCCTCCGTGCCTGTTCCGCCGGGAAGATAGGCCTTGATGGTTGCTTCAAGTGCAGCCAGCGTCATTTTATCGCAGCGGAGCACCCGGGCAAGCTGATGTTTTTTCAGGCGGTCGATTAAATCTTTCCGCCCGGCAATAATACCCGCCTGCGGCCCGCCGAGCAGCTTATCGCCGGAAAAGGATACCAGATCGGCTCCTGCTTCGAGCGCTTCTTTAACGGTCGGCTCCTCACCTATTGCATGGATACGGAAATCATATAACGCGCCGCTTCCAAGATCCTCGTAAACGAGTACTCCGCGGCTTTTCCCTATCCGGCTCATCTCTTTTGTAGAAACGTCGCTTGTGAACCCCAGCATCTTAAAATTGCTCGTATGCACTTTCATCAGCATAGCCGTCCGCTCGTTTACAGCATCCTCGTAGTCATACGGGTGGGTTTTATTTGTGGTGCCCACTTCTTTAAGCACCGCACCGCTTTCTTCCATTATAGATGAAACCCGGAAAGACCCGCCGATTTCCACGAGCTCCCCCCGGGATACTACAACCTCTTTCTCCGCCGTCAGGGCACGGAGCACCAGATATACGGCAGCGGCGTTGTTATTTACCGCCATGGCTGCTTCCGCTCCGGTCACTTCGCAGAGAAGGTCTTCGAGAATATCGTGCCTCGATCCGCGGCTCCCCGCTCCACGTTATATTCCAGATTGGAGTACCCGGAAGCGGCCTCAACGACTTTTTTTACAGCGTCCGGGCTTAAAGGGGCACGCCCAAGGTTCGTGTGGAGAATTGTTCCCGTCGCGTTAATGACGCTGTGCAGCCGCTCCGAAAAAAAGCGCCGAACCTGCTGCCCGGCGTGTTCAATAATAATTTCTTCAGCTTTTTTCTTTGATTCGAGCGCCATTCCGTCCAGTACGGCGCGGCGGAGGTTATCCGTTTCGGCCCGGACGATATTTGTTACGGTCCGTTCATCATTTGTTTCATCTATTAGAAGACGTATCTGTTCATCCTGAAGCACGGCATGAACGGAAGGAATATTTCTTGCATCCGGCATGATAGTGACCCCTTTAATTTATGAGGGCCCATAGCCTCTCAGTTTTTCGATTAACTGCTCTTCGTTTGGAAATTTCCGCGTTTCTTTCTTGGAATGCACTTTTTCGTCATTTACGTATACTTCAAACACACCGCCGGAGGACGTGACAAGCTGTACTTCTTTGATGGCTCCTCCATAGGCTTTATATAGGGCGTCCGTGAGACTCACGGCCTTTGGTGAAAAGTTTCACTGCATGCAGAATTCGATCATAATTTTCATCGGAGACCCACTCCTTTGCTTTTATCTATTATTATTGTAGTGTATGGTTTGTGTTCTCGCAAATAGAGCGCTTATACTGATAAAGTAGAAAAAAGGAGGGTTCGAGAATGAATAAAGAAGAAGAAATCCGCCTGACGACGCTTTCCTCGAAAGCTGGTTGAGGCTGCAAAATAGGTCCTGAGGACCTGGCGCAAGTATTGCGTCATATACCAAAAACCGCCCCTGACCCTGCTCTTCTCGTCGGAACTGACACATCAGATGATGGAGGAGTCTATAAGCTGACCGATGACATTGCTCTCGTTCAGTCTGTTGACTACTTCACACCGATCGTCGATGACCCCTACGAGTTCGGACAAATCGCTGCCGCAAACGCCCTGAGCGATATTTATGCGATGGGAGGCACGCCGAAAACGGTACTGAATATTGTTGGCTTCCCTATCAAGAAACTGCCTGATCATGTACTTGCAGGCATTATGAAAGGGGCTGCCGATAAAGTCAGGGAGTCCGGCGCTACAATAGTCGGCGGGCACTCAATTGATGACGATGAGCCTAAATTCGGCCTTGCCGCTACCGGTATTGTGCACCCGGAGAAATTCTGGGCAAACAAAGGCGCGAAGCCCGGTGATGTTCTTGTGCTCACCAAACCGCTTGGCGTCGGCATTATGACGACCGGTATTAAAAGACAGGCCGTTACAAAGGAACAGGAAGCAGCAGTGACGAAAGTTATGGCATCTTTAAACAAAGAAGCCGCTGAAGCGCTGCATGCCTATGAGCCCCGCGCCGTTACGGATGTGACCGGATTCGGTCTGCTCGGCCACTCTTATGAGATGGCTTCTGCAAGTGAAGTGACGTTCCGTTTTCATTCGAACGACATCCCGCTTCTGGAAGGAACTTATGAACTGGCGGAAAAAGGAATTATCCCCGGCGGTTCTAAATCCAATGAATCTTACCTGCTCGATCATATACACCGCGCAGACAATGTGAGTGCTGTCACACAGCAGATTCTTTGTGACTCAATCACTTCAGGAGGCCTGCTTGCTGCCCTCTCCCCGGAACAGGCGGAAAGCTACGTCAAAGACCTTCATGCAGCCGGTATTATGGAAGCAGCCATTATTGGTGAAGTAGAAGAAAAATCTGATTACTACCTGGAAATTGACTAATACAAAAAAGACGCATTCCGTTACCAAACGGTCTGCGTCTTTTTATCTGCCATCATATTTTTTCCATAAATCCGTTCAATTACAGTATCATTCAGCCGGCTGGGAGGACCGTCATACACGACCTCTCCTTCAGACAGCCCAATAATCCGGTCAGAATACATTTTAGCAAGATCAATGTCATGCACGTTAATCATCGTGACCAGATTGTTTCGCTTATGCACTTCTTCTATGAGAGAAAAAATAGAGCGTGAGGTGCCGGGGTCAAGACTGGCTACCGGCTCATCTCCTAAAAATACGTCGGGATCCTGAATCAGGGCACGCGCCACTCCGACACGCTGCTTCTGGCCGCCGCTCAGCTGTTCAATTTTGCGGTCTTCCATGCCTTTAAGGCCGACCTGTTCAATCACATCAGCTGCCTGTTTTTTTTCAGCCGCCGAGAAAAAGCCCCCCAGGTTCGACCAGGGATCTTTTTTGCCAAATAGGCCGGACAGCACATTTTGCTTTACCGTAAGCCTTGGAATAAGATGAAAATGCTGAAAGATCATTCCGGCACGGCTGCGCCACTGCCGCTGCTCCCGGCGTGAAAAACCGGCAAGGGATTTACCATCAATCAGGATGTCTCCGTCTGTAGCAGGCTGCAGCGCATTAATTGTCCGGATCATCGTCGATTTTCCGGCACCGCTGGGTCCGAGTACACTGACAAATTCTCCGCGCTCTAAAGAGAGATTCAGCTTTTTAAGCGCAGGCTCTCCGCCTTTTTCATATTGAACAGAAACATCTTTTAATTCAATCATGCTGATCATCTCCTCTCTAAATTACGCGCTTACGAACAAAGGCACCAAACAGGTCAACCAGAATTACCATGGCCATAATACATAATACTTCTACGCCAACGGCCGGATAATTAAAGCTTTCAAAGTCATTGATGAGACGCCTGGCCGATCCCGCGCCGCCGATAAAACCGAGAAACGAGGAGGTGCGGATAGCCACTTCAAACCGGTAAAAATACTGTGATAGAATATTGGGCCAGATCTGCGGGATAATCGCAAACAGATTGCCGACTTTTCTTGTTGATCCAACCGATTCCATTGCCTCCTGCGGTCCTCTATCCGAGGCCTCAATCAACTCCGAAATTAATTTTCCCAACACGCCGATGTTATGAAGAAAAATAGCAAAAACGGCCGGGAAAGGTCCCAGTCCCAATACAACGACAAAAATAAGGCCAAATACGATTTCCGGCACGGAACGAAGACCGGAAAGAAAAAAGCGGTTAATATAATATAACAATGGATTGCTGCTAGTATTTTTTGCGGAAGCGAATGCCAGCGGCAGTGCCACCAGCAGGGCAAAAAATGTACCTAAAAAAGCAATCGCCAGCGTGACGAGCATAGGATCAAACAAGGACGGGAGAATGCTCCAGTCCAATGGAAGAAAACGGTCGCCGATAAAAGAAAATGCCTTACTGAAGTTTGCAAAGTTTTCCCATTCGAATTCTGTTTTCCCCATCGCCCACCACGTGGCAATAATTAAAACGACAGTGTAGATAATCAGCCTTTTTCGAAACCAAATCATTTAACGAACCCCTTTTTCTCTAAAGCAGACGTACTAGTCCTCAATCGCGTCCATATTCAGCATGCCGAAGTCTTCGGCTGCCTGCGTAATGGATTCGTAGTTGCTGTGGTCGGTTTCTACAAAGGCAGAAGCGCCGCCGAACACATTGAGTATTTCCTCGTCTTCAATATTTATAAAAGCTTCCTGGATGTCTGCTTTTAACTCATCATCCATATCCTCCGGCACGGCCCAAGGGTACTGATACAATTGATCTGATTCCCAGATGGTGCGGATCTGGCTCTCATCAATAGCGCCTTCCTCCACCAGTTCGTTGTAGATCGCGCTGTCGATAGCACCGGCGTCAACGTCCTGTGACTGAACAACCTGTGCCGTTACATCGTGGGAGCCCGTATAGCGTACTGAAGCAAATTCATTTTCCTGTTCTGACTCAAACGCTCCGCGCTCTCTAAGCTCCAGGCCGGGAATAAGCGACCCGGACGTAGAGGAAATGCTGCCAAAAGCAAAATCGACTTCCCCGCTGTCTTCGAGCATCTCATCTAATGTTTCCCAGGGCTGGTCCACGTGTGTAATAATGTAGGAATAGTAGTACGGCTCTCCATCAATTTCCTGAGTTAATATCGCTTCCGCTCCGCTTTCTTCATGAGCGATTACGTAGGTAAGCGGTCCTAAATAGGCAAGATCAAGCTCACCGTAGTTTAATGCTTCCACTACTGCGTTGTAGTTCGGATAGGTTTCTACCGACACTTCCTGATCGAGGCTTTCATTTAAGGTGTCTTCCAGGCTTTGTACGCCGCTTTCCATTTCACCTGATGACTGCGCCGGGATAACCGCTACTTCAAGCGTATCCTGCGTTTCTTCTCCTTCTCCGCCTCCCTGTGATTCTTCTTCTCCGCCGCCGCACGCGCCAAGTACGAGTACGCTTCCTGCGGATACTGCTGTCAGCCATTTTTTCATTTTCGTTTCTCCCCCATTTTCCAATATGTAATAAGAATTATGCAGATTTCGAATGTGATTGCGTTAATAAGCTATCATTGATTATGATAAAAGTAAAGACAAACGCCCCTATGGAGGATGCCCTATGAATGAAAAATGGCTTCATGTATTTGTCGTTCTCGCAAGAGCGCGCAGTTTTTCTCTTGCTGCCCGCAAGCTCGATATATCCCAGTCTACCGTAACAAAGTATTTACAGCATTTAGAACGCGAGCTTCATGTATTATTAATAGAACGAAAAACCCTCACCCTTACAGATGAAGGAGAGGCTTTATACGCTCAGGCCGGGCAGTGGCTTCAGGACTGGGCCAGGCTCCGCAGCCAGTTTAACAAGAACAGTGCGCCTTATACCGAGACGCTAAAACTTGGCGCCAGCACGACGCCCGGCACCTATTTCCTGCCGGGGCTCTGTGCGAACTGTCATGAGCAGTTTCCACGGACTAAATTTTACCTGCAGGTAGATGATTCCAGCACGATTACCGATCTGCTTCTGCAGCGGGAGGTAGATGCCGCAATTATCGGCCAGGCCTTTCATCACCCGGACGTTCATACGGTTCCTCTCTGGAAGGATCAGCTGGTTCTTATCGGCCCGCCGGATGCCTCCCCCGGACCGGCAGAATCTTTTGCCGATATCAGCTGCCACCCCTTTATTAAGCGGAAAAAAGGCTCCGGCACCTATCTGGCTGCGGAACAGAGCCTGCAGCAGTGGGGCGGATCCCTTCTTGACCTGGAAACAGCCGCCGTCGTGCCGAACACAGAAAGCGTACTTTCGCTCGTGCAGGCAGGGATCGGCTATGGCATTATTTCCGAATACGCTCTGGCTTCTGCTGTATCCAGAGGCTGTGTGAATAAAGGCCGCCTTCCCGGATTCCGCCACCTCCATCTGTCGACGCTTACTGAACGTGCAGAGGAGCCGATGATTCATGCTTTTTCTGAGCTCGCCCGCACCTTTCAGGCCCCGGTTGTTTCATCACACTAGGCAGAAGAAAAGACAGTTCCTAAACGGAGCTGTCTTTCTCTTTGCCGGCATGACAGATTTCTTTATATATACTCTGATACTGCCGGGCTTCTTTGTCGCTGGAATGACGTTCAAGCACGTCTGATTTCGCCTGGCCGGTGAGCTTTTTTTTCAGCTCCGGGTTGTCGAGAAGCTTTTCGAGCTGCTCGTGGAAGGTCCGCTCATCGCCAAACAGCAGGCCGTTCTTTCCATCCTGGATCACACTTTCATTTCCTCCGTTACGTCTGGCAAGGACAGGAATTTGATGCATCATGGCTTCCAAAACCGCCATCGGCTGGCCTTCTGACAGGGACGTATTAATAACTACATCCGCCCATTCATAGAATGCAGGCATTAATTCCATTTCCACACCTTCATGATAATGCATCCATCTTCTTGCTTCTGCAGCCTGAACGACTTCCTGCTTTACGGTTTCTTCCATCGCTTCGCCCACAATCATAAATTGAATGGAAGGAAAACGAACTCTCAATGCCTCCAGTACTTTTAAACCAAAGAGCACATCTTTCACACTTCTCAGCCCGGCTGGGATTAGAATGTTCGGCGTTCCGCTGTGGGTCTGCAGCCAACCCGAAAGCTCATTATTATGCACAGCCGCCGCCGGATCCACTCCCTGGGGAACGATACTAATGTGACGACTTAGTTCCGGGTAAGCCTGATCAAGCTTTTTTACGCCATCGCGGCTGAAAACCGAAATCCGGTCCGCCTGCCGGACAAAAGCTTCCAGATCCGCTGCCTTCTGCTTCTGTTGGATATCTACATTAATATCTGTTCCGCCGCTTGTTAGTACGTAAGGCATTTGCAGAGCTGTATCAGCCAGCTGGAGCCATTCATATGTGCGGCGGATGTGAAGGGCGTGAACCACATCAGCCTCTGCCAGCTTAGCAAGGCCTTCTGCTTCCGGTTCTTCTTCATATGCAAACAAAGTAAAAGGCTGGCCTATTCTTTTCATGGAAGCTTCCAGTCTCCGTGCCGTTGTGGCATTGCCGCGTCTGGATTGGTAATAAGGAGTCAAAAACAGGACGTTTGGAAGGGTAGTCATTGCTCCAGCCACTCCCTCACATCGTCTTTACGCTTTGTCCATCCAGAAGCATCAAGCGCTTCAAGATACGGCACCATGAATTTGCGGCTGAGCGGCAGAATTTCCTTGGCTTGTTGAAGCGTGAAGGATTCCGGAAAGGCTTTCTTTAAAGAAAGGGCCTTGTCTTTAAAAACTTCCGCCGGCCAAATATGAGTATCATCCATTTTCACTGCCCGGTTTCTTTCCAATAAAGACCACTTCAATTCCCAGCCTACATTCTCCGGCAGGCCGGCTGCTTCCATGTATTCGTTCCATGCTTTTACCTGCAGTCCGTCTTTTTGCCATTGTTCCTGAAGGTTTTCTATTCTGCGTTCCCAGCCTTTTGGAGCTGTCGGTGAAAACTCCGCCAGGGCGATAAATTGCTGATGGGAAACAAGTTCTCCCTGGTTAAGGGCCTGCTGTATCAACTGTGCAGCGAATTCTTTCGGAATCCCACGCTGGACGTGGGATTGAATTAATTCCTGCCGGTTTTGACCGGAGCGCAGAGAGTGCGCTTCATGAAATTGCTGCAGCTGTTCTTTAATAACGGCAAGCGTTTTCTGCTGCTCCTGAACAGAGGTGACTTTCTTTTTCCCCATCCATACAAGCGTGCCATTCTCCAGACCCTGATGGATCAGCTGCTCTACCTCCTCTTCCGGGCGGCCTGTCTCTAGGGCCCCTTCTTCCTTACTGAGCCACGCGTTTTTTCGTATTGCTTCTAACAGCTGTTCTTCCGGTGTATCTTCCATCATTCTTTCAAGTGCTTTTACTGTATCTGTACCAAAGCGGTGCTTTTCCGCCTGCGCCTGGATCACCCAGCCGCCTGCAAACGTTTCAGCCGGAGATGGACGGCGCAGAATAAAAGCATCGCCTCTTTTTGTAACGACTTTTTCTTCAAGCTCCAGCTGGCAGATCACCTCATCAAATCCCGGCTCCAGCGTATTGCGGTCAAAAAAGATAATTTTGCCGTATACTTCAGCTGTTCCAAGGTGAAGCATTACGTAGCCGCGCTGCTTTACTGCATACGCGGCCGCTGTCGCCCCATAAAGCACTACATCAAGCCTGTCTGTGGTTGTATAATGCTGGGCCGCCACGAGCACATCACCACGATGTACATCCTGCTTCGAGACGCCGCTGATATTAAGGGCAAGTCTCTGGCCAGCACTTCCCGACTTTACCGGTTCATGATGTATCTGCAGCTGGCGTACTTTCACATAGGTCTGCTGAGGAAGAAGCTGCAGGGATTCTCCTTCTGCAACACTTCCTTCATATACTGTACCTCTGACGACAGTTCCCTGCCCGTGCACGCTGAATACATTATCAATCGGCAGACGGAAGGCCCCCCGCGGATCGCGGTCCGGTACTTTTTCCAGCATATGTATCAGCTGCTGTTTCAATTCGTCCAAACCTCGTCCGCTCAGGCTGTCTATAAAAACCATTTCCGCGTTGGCAAATGGCGTCCCCTGTACTTCATCACGGATATCTTCACCAGCCAGCTCCAGCAGTTCCTCATCCACCTTATCTGCCTTTGTTACAGCAATGACGCTCCCCGGAATGCCGAGAAGCGTTAATATCTCCAGGTGCTCTTTTGTCTGCGGCATAACGCCTTCATCGGCTGCAACAGTTAAGATCACCCCATCAATTCCTGCGACTCCGGCAATCATCTGCCGGATAAAACGCTCGTGCCCCGGCACATCAATAATAGAGACATCCATGTCTTCCCGCAGCGTAAGCGGGGCAAATCCTGGTTCGATGGAGATACTGCGGTCTTTTTCTTCTTTCAGCCGATCGGTATCTATATTGGTTAAAGCTTTCGTTAATGTGGTTTTGCCGTGGTCAATATGCCCGGCCATTCCTACTGTGAGCATTCGTTTTGCCATGCTGGTCCCTGCCTCTCTCGTCCGGCGCTTTTCTACTGTTCCATCTTACTATCCCGGCGACCCTCCAATCAAATAAAACAAGTCCGGCCCGCATCTTAAATAGTTGTAATTCCCGTAACGTAATAGTAGAATAGCGAAGTGCACCATAAAACAGATGGGGCTGGTTGTGTAGCTGGTGCTTACCGAGGTCTTCAAAACCTTCAGGGAGGCGCGTGCCGTCTCCGGTGGGTTCGATTCCCACACAGTCCCGCCATACATATAATATACGTTCAGACAAAGCAGAGTAAATCTATTTAATAGAACAAAAGAAGCTCCTTATTAAAAACAGGAAGCTTCTTTTTTATATTCATCTGTTTATATTCATCTGTTTTTATTCATCTGTTTATATTCTTCTTTAACATTTTAAAATTAAATAGTAAACAAAACTAAACAAATCGCCGTAATAAGAACCCCGCCTATAAAAAATATATCTTCTTTATGGTAAGGCATAGTTTGATAGCGGGTGCGGTTTCCGGCCCCATCAAATCCTTTCACTTCCATAGCGGCTGCCGTTCTTTCTGCTTTACGGATGGCTCCGGCCATCAACGGAATGGCGTACTGTTTCCACTTCCATATACTTTGCTTTTTCCTATACTACGCATGTGATGTGCCCTTTTTATCTGCTGAATTCATCATGCAGCTGAGGAAGAAACTGATATGCAGCCATAAGCCCGTATCCTATGACAGGCGTGAGTTTAAATTTCTCCATCAGGCTCAGTACTAAAGCAGTTGGACTCGTTGTTAACACAAACAATAACGACCAGGAAGCGAATACAAGCGCACGCAGTCCGAGCGAAAGACCAATTTCAATATTTTCAGCAGCAATGGGAAGACTGCCGATTTGAAATAACACCGTCTCCCCCCGCTCCTCCGGAAACACGGCCTGGAGCCATACAAAACTAAACCCAAAGAACAGGAAGGCAGCAAAATAAGGAGCAGACGCTGAATAGGAACACCTCCTAATACCGCAATAGCAGTCATCGTCGCTGCCAGAAGAAATAACGGCCGCCACACGTCGTATATAGGAATCATGCAAAGCTTATTATTATTAGGCTCAACAGCTTCACTGTTGGATTACACGCTGCAAAAAAGCGTTCTGAAGCTGATACGCTTCAAACATAGATCCGTTGTTCCTTTTTCTGTCTCATCCCATGCAGGCCGGTATTACCCGCCGGCACGATGAATCTGATTGGGTGGAAAAAAGAGCTGTATCTCCTTCATAATAAACAGTCCCTTCATCTATTGCAATCACACGACTGGCATAGGAATAAACAATTTAAATCATGTGTAATCATGACAATTCTTGCCTTCTTCCTGCAGCTTTCGAAGTATCATTAAAAGGGCATCGGTGTTTCTCTGGTCCAGGCCAAACATCGGTTCATCAAGCAAAAGAATCGACTGACTGCTTGTAAGCATGACAGCTGTCGACAGTCGTCGTTTCTGCCCTGACTCAGCTGAAAAGGATGGCTTTTTTTTTTATTCTGCAGGCAAACAGATCGAGTAATTCCTCTACCCTTCTTTTATAGCTTCTTCTTTCCATCCTTCGATTTCCATGCTGTGTCTCAGCTCTTTTTCCACCGTTACATGAATAAACTGATGTTCCGGCTGCTGAAACACAATACCAATCGCAGATGCGATTCTTTTCATCGATTTTCGGGTGAGCTTTTCCCTAAACAAAGACACATCCCCCTGCTCCTGTTTCAGCCAGCCTGTAGCAGTTGAAACAGCGTGCTTTTCCCTGATCCGTTGCGGCCGACTACGCGTGGAATCTCCTTATAAAACCGGCAGCTCAGCTCATCTATTACTTTGGTGCCTTTATAGCGGAAACTGAGCTTTTCTCCTCCAGCACTATATTTTTCTCATCGAGTCCCCGCTTCCAGCGGGACAGGAAGCACGCGGTTGATTATTTTGCAGAGATGCCTTGTTCCCTCCTGCCACTGCTTTATAGTTACGGCATCCTCTGAATAGTCCGGATGCTTATTCTTCAGAGCATGGCTGCTTTAGTTACGACGGCAGCCGAATACCCATGCTTACATGCTCTGTGTGTCAGTCAACACGTCCCGCGGGGCGCCATCTGCAATACGGACCCTCTATCGTCCATAACAATCAGCCGGTCTGCCAGCTCGACAACCTCATCGAGCTGATGTTCAATCATGATCAGCGTCTTTTCTGCGTCCTGTTAATTACCTGCAGGCATTCAGCCAGACTGCGGCGGGCGGCAGGATCAAGCTGGGACATTGGTTCATCAATAATCCATATATCGGGGTCCTGGCACCAGAGAGATGCCATCGCCGCTTTTTGCTTCATCCCGCCGGATAAAGCATGTATCGCTGTATCAATGCGCTTGCATTCCCACCGCTTTTAACGCGCTTTGCATTCGGCTGTCCATCTTTTCTTGAGCAATGGCTCTGTTTTCCATTGTAAATGCTAATTCATCACGAATGACTGCCATGCAGAACTGAGTATCCGGATCCTGAAACAATACGCCTGTTTTAGCGGCTGCTTCCATTATGCTCGATGCGATGGTGTTTCTCCGTCCACCTGAAGCTCTCCTGCCACGTCTGCTTCTACGATCTCGGGAAATGCCCTGCACAGCCAGAGTGAGCGTGCTTTTACCCGATCCGCTTGGACCAATTACCAGCACATTTTCTCCACTCCTAATTCTTGATGTGAAGCCGGCCATCGCTGGTTCCTTCGTAAATGGATAAGTCACTGTAAGCTGATCGGCTGTTATCATGAGATATCCTTTTCCATCGTTCGGCTGCGGTACTGCTTTCCTAATGCAAATCGATCGAGCACCCCTGTTTTCAGCGCATCACTAAAGCTTTTTCCCGCCCATCCGGCTAAGTGCTCCGCTGATCAGCATCGTCCCATCATCGCTGCAGCAACATAAAGGAATACTGGTTGATTCCATATAAGAAGTACTGCGTCCAAAAAGCCGCAAAGGTGCCTCCCATACCCGCCAGCATTAAGACCGGCAGCGAGAAATAACGGTAGAAGAACAAGGCGAAAATAAGCTCAGCCCCGTCCCTGAGTAAAACCGAATTAA